>NZ_JAVRHI010000363.1:0-29780 GCF_034105845.1 Streptomyces sp. CRN 30
CGCCGGCTCGCCGCGGGGCGCCTGGGACGCGTCCTCGGGCTCGCCATGGCCCCGGACGGCAGCCGGGCCGCCGTCGCCTCCCACGACGGGCGCGTGCTGCTCGTCGAACGGGAGAGCGGGGAGGTGCGGGAGGTGGACCGCAGCGCGGACGGCGAGGTGTCCGGGCTGGTCTTCTCGCCCGACTCCGGCTGGCTGGCCTGGTCGCACCCGGGCCCGCCCCCGCTGCGCCAGCTCAAGCTCGCCAACACCGCCGACCTGTCGGTCACCGAGGCCACCCCGCTGCGCTTCCAGGACTACGCGCCCGCGTTCACGTTCGACGGCAAGCACCTGGCCTTCCTGTCGGCGCGCTCCTTCGACCCGGTCTACGACGAGCACGTGTTCGACCTGGCGTTCGTGGGCGGGGTCCGCCCGCACCTCATCACGCTCGCCGCGACCACCCCGTCGCCCTTCGGGCCACAGCGCCACGGCCGCCCCTCCGACGTGCCCGACAAGGACGAGACCCCCGACAGCGAGGGCGCCCCCGCGACCCGTATCGACCTGGAGGGGCTCGGCGACCGGATCGTGCCGTTCCCCGTCGAGGCGGCGCGCTACTCCACGCTCCGGGCCGCCAAGGACGGGGTGCTGTGGCTGCGGCACCCGGTGCGCGGCGTGCTCGGCCACGCGCGGGCCACCCCGGACGACCCGGAGCCCGGGGCGGTGCTGGAGCGGTACGACCTGGGCCAGCGGCGCGCGGAGTACCTCGCCTCCGACGCCGACCACTTCGCGGTCAGCGGCGACGGCAAGCGGGTGCTGCTCTGGACCGACGACCGGCTCAAGGTCGTGCCCAGCGACCGGCGCGCCTCGGGCGACGAGGACAGCGACACCAACATCACCGTCGACCTCTCACGGGTGCGGCAGACCGTCGACCCGGCCGCCGAGTGGCGCCAGATGTACGACGAGACCGGCCGCCTCATGCGGGACAACTTCTGGCGCCCGGACCTCGGCGGCACCGACTGGGCGGCCGTCCTGGACCGCTACCGGCCGGTGCTCGACCGCGTCGCCACCCACGACGACCTGGTCGACCTGCTGTGGGAGGTGCAGGGCGAGCTCGGCACCTCGCACGCCTACGTCACCCCGCGCGGCGGGGGCGGCCGGGCCGACCGCCGGCAGGGCCTGCTCGGCGCGGACCTCTCCCGCCACGCGGACGGCAGCTGGCGCATCGACCGCATCCTGCCCTCGGAGACCTCCGACCCGGACGCGCAGGCACCGCTCGCCGCGCCCGGGGTCGCCGTACGGGCCGGGGACGCGGTCGTCGCGGTCGGCGGCCGGCCGGTCGACCCGGTCGCCGGACCCGGACCGCTGCTCGTCGGCACGGCCGGCAAGCCGGTCGAGCTGACGATCCGGCCCGCGGGCGGCGGCGACCCGCGGCACACGGTCGTCGTGCCCGTCGCCGACGAGGAGCCGCTGCGCTACCACGCCTGGGTCGCCGGCCGGCGCGCCCACGTCCACGAGCGGTCCGGCGGCCGGCTCGGCTACCTCCACGTCCCCGACATGCAGGCCCCCGGCTGGGCCCAGATCCACCGCGACCTGCGCGTCGAGGTGGCCCGCGAAGGCCTGGTCGTGGACGTCCGGGAGAACCGCGGCGGCCACACCTCCCAGCTGGTGATCGAGAAGCTGGCGCGCCGCGTCGTGGGCTGGGCCAGTCCGCGCGGGATGCGCCCGTACAGCTACCCGGAGGACGCGCCGCGCGGCCCCGTGGTCGCCGTCGCCAACGAGTTCTCCGGCTCCGACGGCGACATCGTCAACGCGGCGATCAAGGCGCTCGGCATCGGCCCCGTGGTGGGCACGCGCACCTGGGGCGGCGTCGTCGGCATCGACAGCCGCTACCGGCTGGTCGACGGCACGCTCGTCACCCAGCCCAAGTACGCGTTCTGGCTGGAGGGGTACGAGTGGGGCGTGGAGAACCACGGCGTCGACCCCGACGTGGAGGTCGTGCAGACCCCGCAGGACCACGCGGCCGGACGGGACGTCCAGCTCGACGAGGCGATCCGGATGGCGCTGGAGGCCCTGACGGAGTCCCCGGCGAGGACACCGCCCGCGGTGCCGGGGCTCGGGTGAGGCACGGCGGTGGTCGCTACGATGCCCGGGTAATGATCAACCGGCGTGAGGAGGCACACGCATGGCACCGACACAGGGTGACGGCGCGCCGCAGGACGACTGCCTGTTCTGCGGGATAGTGGCGGGGCGGATCCCGGCGACGATCGTCCGCCGGACCGACACGACGCTGGCGTTCCGCGACATCAACCCGCAGGCGCCCACCCACGTCCTGGTGATCCCCAAGGCGCATCACCGGGACGCGGCCGCGCTCGCCGCCGCCGACCCCGCGCTCGCGGCGGACGTGCTGCGCGAGACCCAGGCGGTCGCGGACGAGGAGAAGCTGGACAGCTACCGCATCGTGTTCAACACGGGCAGCGACGCCGGCCAGACCGTCTTCCACACCCACGCCCACGTCCTCGGCGGGCGCGGCCTCGAGTGGCCCCCCGGGTAGGGAGTCGTGTCCGTACGTGAACTGGTGGTCCTCGGCACCGCCAGCCAGGTCCCGACCCGGCACCGCAACCACAACGGGTACCTGCTCCGCTGGGACGGCGAGGGCCTCCTGTTCGACCCCGGCGAGGGCACCCAGCGGCAGATGCTGCGCGCCGGGGCCGCCGCCCACGACCTGCACCGGATCTGCGTCACGCACTTCCACGGGGACCACTCGCTGGGCCTCGCGGGGGTGATCCAGCGCATCAACCTCGACCGTGTCCCGCACGAGGTCACCGCGCACTACCCCCGCTCGGGGCAGCGGTTCTTCGACCGGCTGCGGTACGCCACCGCGTACCGCGAGACCGTGGAGCTGACCGAGGCGCCGGTCGCCGGGGACGGGGGAGTGCTCGCCGCGACCCCGGCGTACACCCTCCAGGCGCACCGGCTGTCCCACCCCGTCGAGTCCTACGGCTACCGGCTGGTCGAGCCGGACCGGCTGCGCATGCTGCCGGAGCGGCTCGCCGCGCACGGGATCAAGGGGCCGGACGTCGGGCGGATCCAGCGGGAGGGCGTCCTCGACGGCGTCCCGCTGGCCGACGTGAGCGAGGTGCGGCGCGGGCAGCGGTTCGCGTTCGTCATGGACACCCGGCTGTGCGAGGGCGTGCACGCCCTCGCGGAGGGCTGCGACATGCTCGTCATCGAGTCCACGTTCCTCGACGAGGACGAGCGGCTCGCCGTCGAGCACGGGCACCTGACGGCGGGGCAGGCGGCGCGGGTGGCGCGGGACGCGGGCGTGCGGCACCTGGTGCTGACGCACTTCAGCCAGCGCTACACCGAGCCCGGGGAGTTCGGGCGGCAGGCCCGGGCGGCCGGGTTCGAGGGGGAGCTGACCGTGGCGCACGACCTGCTGCGGGTGCCGGTGCCGAAGCGGCGGTAAGCGGCGCGCGGGACTCTGGTTGTTTTCGATGTGGCGGGTCAGGCGCCGTACGATGCTCTGATGCCCGTACCCAAAGCCGAACTGCACCTCCATATCGAAGGCACCCTCGAGCCGGAGCTGGCCTTCGCCCTCGCCGCGCGCAACGGTGTCGAGCTGCCGTACGCCGACACCGACGCGCTCCGCGAGGCGTACCGGTTCGAGGACCTGCAGTCCTTCCTGAACCTGTACTACGAGCTCATGGCCGTGCTGCGCACGGAAGCGGACTTCGCCGACCTGGCCGAGGCCTACCTCGCCCGCGCCGCCGCCCAGGGCGTCCGGCACGCGGAGATCTTCTTCGACCCGCAGGCCCACACCGCGCGCGGGGTGGAGCTCGGCACCGTGGTGGAGGGACTGTGGCGGGCCCTCGGCCACAGCGAGGAGACCCACGGCGTCTCCACCCGGCTGATCATGTGCTTCCTGCGCGACGAGACGGCGGAGTCGGCGCTTAGGACGCTGGAGGCCGCGAAGCCGTACCTCGACCGGATCACCGGTGTCGGACTCGACTCCGCCGAGGTCGGGCACCCGCCGGCGAAGTTCCGCGAGGTGTACGGGGCCGCTGCCGCGCTGGGGCTGCGCCGGGTCGCCCACGCCGGTGAGGAGGGCCCGCCCGCGTACATCACCGAGGCCCTGGACGTGCTCGGCGTGGAGCGCGTCGACCACGGGCTGCGGTGCCTGGAGGATCCCGCGCTGGTGGAGCGGCTGGTGAGCGAGCGGGTGCCGCTGACGCTGTGCCCGCTGTCCAACGTGCGGCTGCGGGCCGTCGACACCCTGGCCGACCACCCGCTGCCCGCGATGCTGGACGCCGGGCTGCTGTGCACGGTCAACTCCGACGACCCGGCGTACTTCGGCGGCTACGCCGGGGACAACTTCGACGCGGTGCGCGAGACCCTCGGCCTCGACGCGGAGCGGCTGCGCGCACTCGCCCGCAACTCGTTCCTCGCGTCCTTCCTGGACGACGACGAGGAGCTGCGGGCGAGGTACCTCGCCGAGGTGGAGGCGTACGTCTTCGACTGACGCGGGTTCCGGCCCGGCGGGTCAGGCCGCCGGTTCGTAGTGCGCGGCGGCGGTGGCGGCGTCCGGGTGGGCCGCCGGCCGGACGGTTCTGCCGCGCTCCACGGTCCGGGTGCGCAGCGCCACGGCCGTCATCGGCACGGCGACCGCCAGCAGGACCGCCGCCAGCACCAGACCCATCCCCGGGTAGCCCGCCTGCGCGGACAGCAGGCTGCCGGTGAGCGGGCCGCAGGCCGTGCCGAGCGAGGAGGCGGAACCCACCAGGACCGCCCAGCGGCCGCGCGCGTCGAGCGAGGCGCCCAGCGCGAGCACGTACGACAGCACGATCGGGTAGAGCGTGTTCCAGGCGATCTGCCCGGCGGCGAAGGACACCAGGTCGGACGCGGCGGCGCTCGCCGCGATGCACCCGGCGATGAGCGCCGTACCGGCGCCGATGGGGAGGCTCCGGCCGAGGCGCGGGCCGAGCGCGCCCGCGCCGACGACACCGAGCAGTCCGCCGCCCAGCGCCGCGGCGAGGACCACGCCGACCGTGACCTCGGACAGCCCGGCCTGCTCCAGGCCGATGCGGCTGCTGACCCCCCACAGGGAGTTCTGCGCCAGCGACCAGCAGAACACGGCGGCGGCGAGGACCAGGCCGGCGCGGGGGCGGGGCAGGCGGGCCCGGCCGCCCGGGGCGTGCTCGTGCCGGTGGGCCGGGTTCGACGCCGTGAGCCGTCCGGTCGCCGGCCACACCGCGAGCGCGGTCAGCGCGACAGCGGCGAGCGGCAGGCCGTGGCCCGGGCCGAGGTGGGGAACCGTGAGGTAGACGGCGCCCGCGAGGGCGGAGACGCAGAGCAGACCCACCGTGGTGACCCGGTGCGGGTCCCGCTGGGCGGCGATGCCCGTGGCGGCGACGGCGGTGGCGGTGCCGGAGCCGAGGCCGCCGAGCACCGCCCCGGCGACGACGGCCGGCAGGGCGTCGGTGAGGGCGGCCCCGCCGTAGCCGACGGCGGCGAGGAGGAGACCGGTGCGGGCGAGGGCGCGGGGGCCGAGGCGGTCGACGCGCGAGGCGAGCAGGAAGCCCGCCGCCGCCGAACCCATCAGCAGCGCGCTGCCGACGGCTCCCGCCCCGGTGGCGCTGAGCG
The DNA here is from genome assembly GCF_034105845.1 of Streptomyces sp. CRN 30. Lineage (NCBI taxonomy): Bacteria > Bacillati > Actinomycetota > Actinomycetes > Kitasatosporales > Streptomycetaceae > Streptomyces > Streptomyces sp. CRN 30. The sequence goes on from NZ_JAVRHI010000363.1 coordinate 5,617, forward strand.
GGAGGGACGCGTCGAGCCGGCCGACGGTGGTGGGAAGGAGGTAGGAGGCGAGGTACCCGGCCGTGAAGAGGGCGACGAGGGGCCAGGGCAGGGCGGAACGGGGGGACACGGGCGTTCCTGAGCAGGCGAAGGTGCCACGTGAGCACGGGGGAAGGGGGGACGGGCGACTGTCGACGGACAGGAGCGCGCGGGCAATTTGTATCAAGCGGGCAGTTGGAAGAAGAAGCGGGCGAGATGTGATCCGGAGCACACTTTGTTTGGGGTGTGCGTCATCGGGTAGCCGTGTTGCCCTTGCCGCGGTGGACGGGCGCCCCCGGACCGTCCCGCGAAGCGCCCCGCGACCGATCCCGGGCCTCCTGTCGGACCCTTGGTGCACACTGGCCTGATCCGTACCACGCCAGGCCAGGGAGCACACCGTGACCGCGTCCGAAGGAGAGCGACCGCACCGCCGGCCACCGGCCGGCTTCCACCCGAGCCACCTCAGCCGCCGGGGAGACCCCCTCGCCGCGCTGCGCACGCCGGACGACCCGCCGTGGGACGTCTACCTCACCGGCACCGTGTTCCTGGACATCATCTTCACCGGGCTCGATTCAGCCCCGGTGCGCGGCACCGAGTCCTGGGCGCGCGGCATGGGGTCGAGCCCCGGCGGCGTCGCCAACATGGCGACCGCGCTGGCCCGGCTCGGCCTGCGCACGTCCCTCGCGGCGGCCTTCGGCGACGACCACTACGGCGAGTACTGCTGGGACACCCTGGAGCACGGCGAGGGCATCGACCTCTCCACCTCCCGCACCGTCCCCGACTGGCACTCCCCGGTCACCGTCTCCATGGCGTACGAGGGCGAGCGCACGATGGTCTCCCACGGTCACGAACCGCCCCCCGAGGAGCCCGCCCCCGACTGCGCGCCGCACGCCCGCGCCGCCGTCGCCTCCCTGGTGCCGGGCGTGCGCGCCCCGTGGATCGCGCAGGCGGCGAGCCGGGGCACCCGGATCTTCGCGGACGTCGGCTGGGACGACACCGGGCGCTGGGACCTCGCGGGCCTCGCCGACCTGGAGCACTGCGAGGCCTTCCTCCCCAACGCCGAGGAGGCGATGCGCTACACCGGCGCCGACTGTCCCCGCGCCGCCGCCCACGCCCTCACCGACCACGTGCCCCTCGCCGTGGTCACCCTCGGCGCGGAGGGCGCGTACGCGGTGGACGCCCGCACCGGCGAGAGCGCCGAGGTGCCGGCCATCGCGGTCGAGGCCCTGGACCCCACGGGCGCGGGCGACGTCTTCGTGGCGGGCTTCGTCGCCGGCACGCTGGCCGGCTGGCCGCTCGCGGACCGGCTCGCCTTCGCGGGCCTGACCGCCGCGCTCTCCGTACAGGAGTTCGGCGGGTCCCTGTCCGCCCCGGGCTGGTCGGAGATCGCCGCCTGGTGGCGCCGCGTGCAGTCCCTCGACGCCCAGGACCCGGCGGCGCTGCGCCGGTACGCGTTCCTCCGGGACCTGCTGCCGGAACAGGAGGCGACCCCCTGGCCGTTGCGCCGGGCGGTACCGACGATCGGCTTCCGCAGGTCGGCCTGAGCAGGTCGGTCCGACACCGGGGCACGCCCGGCGCGTCCGTGCCAGGTCTCGTGCCCGGCTGCGCGCCGGGTGCGAGCCGGGTTCCGCGCCGAAAAGTCCTACGGCGTTGTCGGCCACCCGGCGTACCCTGGAAATCGCCAGGCCGCCCCTGGGGCGGGCGAGATGTACCGAGGAGGACGAGCAAGGCTTACAGAGCCGGCCCATGACTCAGACACCCACAGCTCACACCTCCGCGCAGCAGCAGCGGAGGCAGCAGAAGCAGTCGAGAGCCCACTTCACCGTTCCGGCCGCACACCCCATGGTGACCGTGCTGGGTTCCGGTGACAGCCTGCTGCGTGTGATCGAGAAGGCCTTCCCGGCGGTCGACATCCATGTCCGGGGCAATGAGATCAGCGCCGTGGGCGACGCCCCCGAGGTGGCCCTCGTCCAGCGCCTGTTCGACGAGATGATGCTGGTGCTCCGCACCGGACAGCCGATGACGGAGGACGCAGTGGAACGCTCGATCGCCATGCTCAGGGCGAGCGGGAACGGGGACGGCGACGGCCAGGAGACCCCCGCCGAGGTGCTCACGCAGAACATCCTCTCCTCGCGTGGCCGCACCATCCGCCCCAAGACGCTCAACCAGAAGCGCTACGTCGACGCCATCGACAAGCACACGATCGTCTTCGGCATCGGCCCCGCCGGTACCGGCAAGACCTACCTGGCCATGGCGAAGGCCGTCCAGGCCCTCCAGTCCAAGCAGGTCAACCGCATCATCCTGACCCGCCCCGCGGTGGAGGCGGGAGAGCGCCTGGGCTTCCTCCCCGGCACCCTCTACGAGAAGATCGACCCCTACCTGCGCCCGCTGTACGACGCGCTGCACGACATGCTCGACCCCGACTCGATCCCGCGGCTGATGGCGGCGGGGACGATCGAGGTGGCGCCGCTGGCATACATGCGTGGCAGGACGCTCAATGACGCCTTCATCATCCTGGACGAGGCGCAGAACACCAGCCCCGAGCAGATGAAGATGTTCCTCACCCGCCTCGGCTTCGACTCGAAGATCGTGATCACGGGTGACGTGACGCAGGTCGACCTGCCGTCCGGCACCAAGTCCGGCCTGCGGCAGGTGCAGGACATCCTGGAGGGCGTCGAGGACGTCCATTTCTCGCGCCTGTCCTCCCAGGACGTCGTGAGGCACAAGCTGGTGGGCCGTATCGTCGACGCCTACGAGAAGTACGACACCACGCACGGCACCCAGAACGGCACGCACAAGGGCCGGGGCAAGTCCGCGCCCAAGGGGAAGTAGACCGAGCAGCACCATGTCGATCGACGTCAACAACGAGTCCGGCACCGAGGTCGACGAGCAGGCGATCCTCGACATCGCCCGCTACGCCCTCACGCGGATGCGCATCCACCCGCTCTCCGAGCTCTCGGTGATCGTCGTGGACGCCGACGCCATGGAGCAGCTGCACATCCAGTGGATGGACCTGCCCGGTCCGACGGACGTCATGTCCTTCCCGATGGACGAGCTGCGCCCGCCGTCGAAGGACGACGACGAGCCGCCCCAGGGCCTCCTCGGCGACATCGTGCTCTGCCCCGAGGTCGCCGCCAAGCAGGGCACCGAGGCACCGACGGGGCACTCCATGGACGCGGAGCTCCAGCTCCTCACCGTCCACGGAGTGCTGCACCTCCTCGGGTACGACCACGAGGAGCCCGACGAGAAGGCCGAGATGTTCGGTCTGCAGGCCGCCATCGTGGACGGCTGGCGCGCGGAGAAGGGCCTCACCGGCCCGTCCCCGGCTCCCACCGTGTCATGAGCGCCTCCCTGCTCGTCGGCGCCGTCGCCCTGGTCGTCGTCGCCTGGCTCGCCGCCTGCGCGGAGGCGGGCCTCGCGCGCGTCTCCAGCTTCCGCGCCGAGGAGGCCGTACGGTCCGGTCGGCGCGGGAGCGCCAAGCTCGCCCAGGTCGCCGCCGACCCGACCCGCTACCTCAACGTGGCGCTGCTGGTCCGCGTCGCCTGCGAGATGGCGGCGGCCGCCCTCGTCACCTACGGCTGCCTGCGGTCCTTCGAGGCCACCTGGGAGGCCCTGGCCGTCGCGATCGGCGTGATGGTCCTCGTCAGTTACGTAGCGGTCGGGGTGTCCCCGCGCACCATCGGCCGCCAGCACCCGCTGAACACGGCGACGGCCGCCGCGTACGTCCTGGTCCCGCTTGCCCGGATCATGGGCCCGATCCCGCCGCTGCTGATCCTCATCGGCAACGCCCTCACCCCCGGCAAGGGCTTCCGCCACGGGCCGTTCGCCTCCGAGGCGGAGCTGCGCGCGATGGTCGACTTCGCGGAGAAGGAGTCGCTGATCGAGGCCGAGGAGCGCCGCATGGTGCACTCGGTGTTCGAACTCGGCGACACCCTGGTGCGCGAGGTGATGGTGCCGCGCACGGACCTGGTCGTCATCGAGCGCTACAAGACGATCCGCCAGGCGCTGAGCCTCGCGCTGCGCTCCGGTTTCTCCCGCATCCCGGTCTCCGGGGACAGCGAGGACGACATCGTCGGCATCGTCTACCTCAAGGACCTCGCCCGCAAGACGCACATCAGCCGTGACGCGGAGTCCGAGCTGGTGTCGACGGCGATGCGGCCCGCCGCCTTCGTCCCCGACACCAAGAACGCCGGCGACCTGCTGCGCGAGATGCAGCAGGAGCGCAACCACGTCGCCGTCGTCATCGACGAGTACGGCGGCACCGCGGGCATCGTCACGATCGAGGACATCCTCGAGGAGATCGTCGGTGAGATCACCGACGAGTACGACCGTGAGCTGCCGCCCGTGGAGGAGCTCGGCGAGGACCGCTACCGGGTCACCGCCCGCCTCGACATCGGCGACCTCGGCGACCTGTACGGCGTGGAGGCCTACGACGACGAGGACGTCGAGACGGTCGGCGGACTGCTCGCCAAGGCCCTCGGCCGGGTGCCGATCGCCGGCGCCTCCTCGGTGGTGCCCCTGCCGGACGGCCGGGAGCTCAGGCTCACCGCGGAGGCCTCCGCCGGCCGCCGCAACAAGGTCGTCACGGTGCTGGTGGAGCCGATCGGCCCGGCCGGCCCGCCTGCGGACGAGGAGCCGGCGGCCGAGTGACCCCCCAGGAGCTGCGCGCCCTCTGCCTGTCCTTCGACGCCGCCGTGGAGGACTTCCCGTTCGACCCGGAGACCTCGGTCTTCAAGGTGCTGGGCAAGCTGTTCGCCCTGACGGACCTGGGCGCGCGGCCCCTGAAGGTCAACCTCAAGTGCGACCCGGACGACGCGCTGCGACTCCGTGCGGAGCACCCCGGCCTGATCGTCCCCGGCTGGCACATGAACAAGCGCCACTGGAACACCGTCACGGCCGACGGCGCGCTCCCGGCCCGCCTGGTCCGCGAGCTGGTGGAGGACTCCTACGACCTGGTGGTGGCGGGCCTGCCGCGCGCGCAGCGGCTCCGGCTGGACCGGCCCTGACCTTCCCGCTCTCCCTACGTATGCTTCGGGACATGACCGACAGCAGCGCGCTCGACCCCGAGGACCGCAAGATCGTCACCCTGGCCCGTTCGGCCCGGGCCCGCAACGGCGTGCCCGAGGGCGCGGCCGTACGCGACGAGACCGGCCGTACGTACGTGGCCGGAACCGTCGGCCTCGACTCGCTGCGGCTGAGCGCGCTGCGCACGGCGGTCGCGATGGCGGTGGCGTCGGGGGCGAAGTCCCTGGAGGCGGCGGCCGTGGTCACGGAGTCGGAGGCCGCCTCGGCCGAGGACCTGGCGGCGGTACGGGACCTCGGCGGCCCCGCCACGCCGGTCCTGGTCGCCGGGCTCGACGGCACGGTCCGGGCGACGGTGACGGCGGGCTGAGAGCCTGCGGACCGGCACCGCGCAGCGCGGCGTGCCGTGGGGCTCCGACGATCAGGGAGAATGGGCTCATGAGCGTGCGTACCCAGCCATCCGGACCGTCCGAGCCGTCGGGGTCCAAGGAGTCCCCGGGGTCCTCCGAGGCCGCCCACCGGGCCGGCTTCGCCTGCTTCGTGGGCCGCCCCAACGCGGGCAAGTCCACCCTGACGAACGCTCTGGTCGGGCAGAAGGTGGCCATCACCTCCAACCGGCCGCAGACGACGCGGCACACGGTGCGCGGGATCGTGCACCGGCCCGACGCGCAGCTGATCCTGGTCGACACGCCGGGCCTGCACAAGCCGCGCACCCTGCTCGGCGAGCGGCTGAACGACGTGGTGCGCACCACCTGGGCCGAGGTCGACGTGATCGGCTTCTGTCTGCCCGCGGACCAGAAGATAGGACCGGGCGACCGTTTCATCGCCAAGGAGCTCGCGGGGATCAAGAAGGCCCCCAAGGTCGCCATCGTCACCAAGACGGACCTCGTCGACTCCAAGGCGCTGGCCGAGCAGCTGATCGCGATCGACCAGCTCGGCAAGGAGCTCGGCATCACCTGGGCGGAGATCGTCCCGGTCTCCGCGACCGCGAACACGCAGGTCGAGCTGCTCGCCGACCTGCTGATCCCGATGCTGCCCGAGAGCCCGCCGCTCTACCCCGAGGGCGACCTCACCGACGAGCCCGAGCAGGTCATGGTGGCGGAGCTGATCCGTGAGGCCGCGCTGGAGGGTGTCCGCGACGAGCTGCCGCACTCCATCGCGGTGGTCGTGGAGGAGATGCTCCCGCGCGAGGACCGCCCCGCGGACAAGCCACTCCTCGACATCCACGCCAACGTCTACATCGAGCGCTCCAGCCAGAAGGGCATCATCATCGGCCCCAAGGGCAAGCGCCTGAAGGACGTCGGCATCAAGTCCCGCAAGCAGATCGAGGCCCTGCTGGGCACTCCGGTCTTCCTGGACCTGCACGTCAAGGTGGCGAAGGACTGGCAGCGGGATCCGAAGCAGCTGCGGAGGCTGGGTTTCTGACCGGAACCGGGACCGGGGCAGGACCCGGGACCGGGGCAGGTCCCGGGTCCTGAAGGGTCCGCTCATCCGTCGCCCCGCGCCCGCAGCACCTCCCGCAGCCAGTGGTACGACGCCTTCGGGGTGCGCTCCAGCGTCGTGAAGTCCACGTGGACGAGGCCGAAGCGGCGCGCGTACCCCTCCGCCCACTCGAAGTTGTCCAGCAGCGACCACACGAAGTACCCGCGGACGTCGACGCCCGCCTCCACCGCCCGGTGCAGGGCGCGGAGGTGGCCGGCGAGGTACGCGATCCGCTCCTGGTCGTCGACGCCCTCGTACGCACAGCCGTTCTCGGTGATCACGATCGGCGGCAGCCGGTCGCCGTAGCGGTCGCGGAAGCCGGTGAGCAGCTCCGTCAGGGCCTCGGGCACCACCGGCCAGCCGGAGTCCGTCACCGGCCGTCCCTCTATCTCCCGCACGGAGAACGGCAGTTCGGCGGGCAACGTGACACCGCCGAACTCGGTCTCCGTGCCCCGCGGCGCCCCCACCCTGGACGGCGCGTAGTAGTTGATCCCGTACCAGTCGACCGGTTCGGCGACGATCCGCAGGTCCGCCTCGACGTCGCCCGGCAGCAGCTCGCCGATGCCCTCCGGGTACCGCCCCAGCAGCACCGGCTCGGCGAACAGGCGGTTCAGCAGCACGTCGTAGAAGTCGGCCGCCGCCACGTCCGCCGGGTCCTGCGAGGCGGGCCGGGCAGGGCTGTGGGAGTTGGCGATCCCGATGTCCGCGGCCCCGGCCGCACGCAGCGCCCGTACGGCCAGACCGTGCGCGAGCAGCTGGTGGTGGGCCGCGGGCAGCGCGTCGAACAGCAGCCGACCGCCCGGCGCGTGCGTGCCGAGCGCGTGGCCGAGCAGGGTGTGCTCGGCGGGCTCGTTGAGGGTGATCCACTTCGCGACGCGGTCGCCGAGCCGCCCCGCGACGACGGCGACGTACTCGGCGAAGCGCCCGGCCGTGTCCCGGTCCAGCCAGCCGCCCGCCTCCTGGACGGAGAGCGGGAGGTCCCAGTGGAAGAGGGTCGGCACCGGCCGTACGCCCGCCGCGCACAGCTCGTCGACCAGACGGTCGTAGAAGCCGAGGCCGCCGGGGGAGGCGACCCGCGGCCAGGAGACCGAGAAGCGGTACGCGTCGACGCCGAGGCCGGCGAGGAGCGCCACGTCCTCGCGGTAGCGGTGGTAGTGGTCGCAGGCCACCTCCGCCGTCGACCCGTCCGCGATCCGGCCGGGCGCGGCCGCGAACGCGTCCCACACGGACGGCTCGCGCTCCCCGGCCGCGCCCTCGATCTGATGGGCCGAGGTCGACACCCCCCACAGAAAGCCCGGCGGGAACGCGGGCACCGCCGCTCTCGCGGCGGCGGCGGTCACGCGCCCTCCTTCAGCACCCGCGAGATCAGCTTCCGCTGCTCGTCCGTCAGCCGGGGATCCGCCGCGTACACGGTCCGCCCGTCGACGGTGATCTGGTAGCTGAACCCGTCCGGGACCCCTATCGGCGGTGTGCCCCGGCCGGCGGCGAGCGCCTTCTCGGCCAGGGCCCGCCACTCCTCGGCGTCGGCCCGCCCCGAGGTGTCCACCTCGGCGTACCGCTCGAACCCCGCGAACCCGCCCGTGCGCCTCACTTGAATACGCATGGGTCCCTGTCTAGTACGCCGGCTCCGCCACGGCTACGAAGCCCGTTGTCTTTCCGGCTTCTCCGGCGTCTGAGCCACGCGCACCTTCACCCCTTCCCACGCCTTCAGCACGGCCTGGACCTCCTCGCCCTCGCCGTAGCGGGCGCGCGCGGCGGACACGGTCAGCGCGGCGAAGTCGGCGAACAGGGCCTGCGACCCCAGCTCGCCGCCCGTCAGCACGTCGTACCAGATCTGTCCGGCCCGCTCCCAGGCGTGCCCGCCGAGCGCGGTCGCGACCAGGTGGAAGGCGTGGTTGGGGATGCCGGAGTTGATGTGCACGCCGCCGTTGTCGCGGCCGGTGCGCACGTAGTCGTCCATCGTGGCGGGCTGCGGGTCCTTGCCGAGCACGTCGTCGTCGTACGCCGTGCCCGGGGCCTTCATGGAGCGCAGGGCCACGCCGGTGACGCGCGGGGCGAGCAGTCCGGCACCGATCAGCCAGTCGGCCTCCTGGGCGGTCTGGCCCAGTGTGTACTGCTTGATGAGCGAGCCGAAGACGTCCGAGACCGACTCGTTGAGCGCGCCGGGCTGGCCGAAGTAGGTGAGGTTCGCCGTGTACTGGGTGACGCCGTGCGCGAGTTCGTGGCCGATGACGTCGACCGGCAGGGTGAAGTCGAGGAAGATCTCGCCGTCGCCGTCGCCGAACACCATCTGCTCGCCGTTCCAGAAGGCGTTGTTGTAGTCCTCGCCGAAGTGCACCGTGGCGTCCAGGGGAAGACCGTCGCCGTTGATCGAGTCACGGGCGTACGCCTGCAGGAACAGCTCGAAGGTGGCGCCGAGCCCGGCGTAGGCACGGTTGACGGTGGCGTCCTGGCCGGGCTCGTCGCCCTCACCGCGCACTTTCCGGCCGGGCAGGTCCTGCTGGTGCCCGGCGTCGCAGACGGTGCGGTTCGGCTGGTTCCGCGGGGCGCCCGCGGCCCGGGCGAGCGCGGGGGCGCCGATGACGGTGGTCAGCCGCCGACGGGTCCGCTCGTACGCGTCGCGCTCCAGGGTGCGGCGGGCCGCTCTGGCGAGCGCGGGGTCCTCGGCCCGGGCGAGGGCGTCGAGGGCATGGGGCGGAACGATGGTGCAGAAGACGGGCTCGAAGCCCGGTTGTCCGTTCATGACCAGCACATTCGCATTGAGTGACTGGATTGTCACTACGCGCGACCTCGATTGGTGAAATGCCGGGAAATGGTGGGTCTGCCTTCCGCGGGCTGTGCTAAGGGACGCCCTGCATGCACCCTCCGTCACTTGATGCACTCTTGACCCCCTATGTCACGGGCATCCCGCATACTGAAACGGGCCGTCCTGCGGGGCGGGGCTCGGCTAGGCTGCGGAGCACCATGCGTTTCGGGCTGCTTCTCCTTAGCTGCCGCGGCGAGGGCCTGTAGTCGAAGGCCGACCCCCTCCCCGCGGAGTCTGGCGTTGCGCCGTCGGCCGTCCTGCCGGACACCCTGAGGAGCCCACGCACCATGGCGAACCGCCAGCAGCCCACCTCCATGCCGATCCACAAGTACCGTCCGTACGACCAGGTCGACATAGCGGACCGCACCTGGCCGGACAGCCGGATCACCCAGGCCCCGCGCTGGCTCTCCACCGACCTGCGCGACGGCAACCAGGCCCTGATCGACCCCATGTCGCCCGCGCGCAAGCGCGAGATGTTCGACCTGCTGGTCAAGATGGGCTACAAGGAGATCGAGGTCGGCTTCCCCGCCTCCGGCCAGACCGACCACGACTTCGTACGGTCGATCATCGAGGAGCCCGGCGCCATCCCCGAGGACGTCACGATCTCCGTGCTGACGCAGGCCCGCGAGGACCTGATCGAGCGGACCGTCGCCTCCCTGAAGGGCGCCCACCGCGCCACCGTCCACCTGTACAACGCCACCGCGCCGGTCTTCCGCCGGGTGGTCTTCCGCGGTTCCCGTGACGACATCAAGCAGATCGCCATGGACGGCACCCGGCTGGTGGTCGAGTACGCGGAGAAGCTGCTGGGCCCCGAGACGCACTTCGGCTACCAGTACAGCCCCGAGATCTTCACCGACACCGAACTGGACTTCGCCCTGGAGGTCTGCGAGTCGGTGATGGACGTCTACCAGCCCGGCCCGGACCGCGAGATCATCCTCAATCTGCCGGCCACCGTGGAGCGCTCCACGCCGTCCACGCACGCGGACCGTTTCGAGTGGATGAGCCGCCACCTCTCCCGCCGCGAGTACATCTGCCTGTCGGCCCACCCGCACAACGACCGCGGCACCGCCGTCGCCGCCGCCGAGCTGGCCGTGATGGCCGGGGCCGACCGCGTCGAGGGCTGCCTGTTCGGGCAGGGCGAGCGCACCGGCAACGTCGACCTGGTCACCCTGGGCATGAACCTGTTCTCCCAGGGCGTCGACCCGCAGATCGACTTCTCCGACATCGACGAGGTCCGCCGCACCGCCGAGTACTGCAACCAGATGGAGGTCCACCCGCGCCACCCGTACGCGGGCGACCTGGTCTACACGTCCTTCTCCGGCTCCCACCAGGACGCCATCAAGAAGGGCTTCGACGCCATGGAGGCCGACGCGAAGGCCAAGGACGTCACGGTCGACGAGATCGAGTGGGCCGTGCCGTACCTGCCCATCGACCCCAAGGACGTCGGCCGCAGCTACGAGGCCGTAATCCGCGTCAACTCCCAGTCCGGCAAGGGCGGTATCGCGTACGTCCTGAAGAACGACCACAAGCTGGACCTGCCGCGCCGGATGCAGATCGAGTTCTCGAAGATCATCCAGGCGAAGACGGACGCCGAGGGCGGCGAGGTCACGCCGAAGGACATCTGGGCGGTCTTCCAGGACGAGTACCTGCCGAACCCGGACAACCCGTGGGGCCGCGTCCAGGTCAGGAAGGGCCAGACCACCACCGACAACGACGGTGTGGACACGCTCACCGTCGAGGCCGAGGTGGACGGCGTCGAGACCACCCTGGTCGGCTCCGGGAACGGCCCGATCTCCGCGTTCTTCCAGGCGCTGCAGGGCATGGGCATCGACGCCCGGCTGCTGGACTACCAGGAGCACACGATGAGCGAGGGTGCCTCGGCCTCGGCCGCCTCCTACATCGAGCTGGCGATCGACGACAAGGTCCTGTGGGGCATCGGCATCGATGCGAACACGACACGCGCCTCACTGAAGGCCGTCGTGTCCGCGGTCAACCGCGCCGGTCGCCGAGCCGCCTGACCAGTCACTCCACGGCCCCGCACGCCGTCCTCGGCGGGCGGGGCCGTGGAGTTCACCGGTCGATACCGGCCAAGTGTTCGACTTATCACGAACGGGTCTCTTCCGGAGTGCTGACTCCACCTCAACAATGTGGCTAACATCACCAAGCGCGGCGACGGAGCCGCGGCCGCGACGGAGGTGCGACGTGCTGCCAGGACGGGGACGGTACGGCGGGGATGACCACGAGGGCCGTACGACACGCGCACCGGGATCCGGCACGGCGGGCCGCGCGAAGCTTCGCCTCGGCCGCGTGGCCGGCACCCGCACCGCGTGGACGGCCGTCGGCGACGGCGAGTTCTTCTGCCCCGGCTGCGGCGGCGACCGCAACTACCAGCGGCTCACGGGCCGGCGCCGGTTCACCCTCGCCGGTGTACCCCTGGTCCCGCGCGGGGAGACCGGCCCGGTGGTGGAGTGCGCGGCCTGCCGCCGGCGCTACGGCACCGACGCCCTGGACCACCCCACGACGACCCGCTTCTCGGCGATGCTGCGCGACGCCGTGCACACGGTCGCGCTGGCCGTCCTCGCGGCCGGTGCGCCCTGCGCCCCCTCCTCCCTGACGACGGCCGCGGGCGCGGTGCGCTCGGCCGGCTTCGACGACTGCACGGTGGACCAGCTCGGCGCGCTCGTCGAGGCGCTCGCCGCCGACACGGGCCGGATGCTCGGCGCGCCCTGCGGGGCGGGCCTGGCCATAGAGCTCCACGAGGCCCTGGACCCGCTGGCCCCGCACCTCGCGCCCGGCGGCCGTGAGTCCATCCTCCTGCAGGGCGCCCGCATCGCCCTGGCCGACGGCCCGTACACCCCCGCCGAACGCGACGCCCTGGCCACGGTGGGCGCCGCCCTCACGCTCGACGCGGACGAGGTGGCGCGGCTGCTCCAGGCTGCGGCCCGGACGCCTTCATGACGCGTGACGCGGACCGGGTGACGCCGGGCCGCGCCTGACACACCCCCGGTTCACCTGCGGGTGTTAGCTTCCCGGACGTCCCACGTCCCACGTCCAGGGGAGCAGACTTGTCCAGCAGGAGCCGTACGGTCGCGGCGGTCGTCGCCGCGGGTGTCCTCGTCGCTGTCTCCGTCGCTGTCGCTGTCGCCGTGACGGCCGACGCCGAACCGGCCGAGACGGCATCCGGGCCCGACTGCGCGTCCTCCGTGCCGTACACGGGGGGCCGGTCCGGCTACGCCTCGTACCGCGTGCCCGCCGTGGTCAGGACCGGGGCCGGGACGGTGCTCGCCTTCGCCGAGGGGCGGCGCGACGGTGTGGACGACTCCGGGAACATCGACGTGGTGCTCAGGCGCTCCACCGACGGCGGCTGCACCTGGGGACCGCAGCAGGTGGTGGCGGCGGGCGAGGGGGACACGCGCGGCAACCCCGCACCCGTGGTGGACCCGGAGACCGGCCGCATCGTGCTGGTGACCAGCTACAACAGCGGTGCGGTGGCCGAGGCGCAGATCACCCGCGGCGAGGTCACGCCGGAGCAGGGCCGCCGCGTGTTCGTCCAGACGAGCGACGACGACGGTCGCAGCTTCAGCGCCCCGCGCGACATCACGGACCAGGTGAAGCGCGCGGACTGGCGCTGGTACGCCACCGGTCCCGGCCACGCCGTCGCCCTCACCGACGGTCCGCACGCCGGCCGTCTGGTGATCCCCGCGAACCATTCCGCCGCGCCCCCGGCCGGCTCGGCGGACACGGGCCAGGAGCCCAGGTACTACGGCGCCCACGCGCTCTACTCCGACGACGGCGGTACGACGTGGGAGCTCGGCTTCGTGGACGACTCCTACGACGGTGTGGCCAACTCCAACGAGAGCACGGCGGCCGAACTGCCCGACGGACGCGTGTACTTCAGCGCCCGAGACCAGAAGGGCACCGTCGAGGGCAACCGTCTCGACTCCTACTCCAGTGACGGCGGCGCCACCCTGGACCGCCCGTACGCCGCCCAGCCGACCCTGAACGACGTCCCGGTCGTCCAGGGCAGCGTCCTGCAGGTGGCGGACGGGCCCCTGCTGTTCTCCGGCCCGTCCGCACCGACCGGGCGCCGCGCCATGGCCGTCTGGCGCAGCGACGACGCGGGTGCCACCTTCACCCGGGCCACGACGCTGTCCGAGCTGCCGGCCGCCTACTCCGACCTCGTCCCGCTCGGCGACGGCCGTGTGGGCCTCCTGTACGAGACCGGGGCGGAGAAGCCGTACGAGCGGATCGAGTTCCGGCGGCTGCCGCTCGCGGATCTGTAGCGCTGTGACGCGGTGGCTCAGAGCAGTCCGGCCGCCGCCAGGTACGTGCCCACCTGTTCCACCTCGTCCGCCGACAGCGGGACCTGGGGTTCGGCCGTGGCCCCGCAGGAGATGACGCCCCGCAGCCGCAGCGCGGCCTTGAAGGCGCCGAGGGCCGACGAACCGCCGCCCATGCGGCCGCCGGCCGCGCCGACCCCGACCAGTCCGAACAGGGCGCACAGCCGCTCCTGCTCGGCCCGCGCCCCCTCCAGGTCACCGGCCCGGAACAGCGCGTCCAGGCGCACGTAGCCGGCCGGGTCGACGTTGGCGAGGCCGGGGACCGCACCGTCGGCGCCCATCGCCAGCGCCGTGTCGACGAGCAGCTCGGAGCCGGTCAGGACGGTGAAGCCGGTGATGTCCCGGCGGGTCCGGGCGCCCGTCACCACGGCCCGGAAGCCGGCCTGGTCACCGCTGGAGTCCTTCAACCCGGCCAGCACCCCCTCCGCGGCCAGATCGAGTACCAGGTCCGCGTCCAGTTCCGTGTGGACGGCGGACGGGATGTCGTACGCGACGACCGGCACCGGGGACCCGGCGGCGATCAGCCGGAAGTGGCGGGCGATCTCGGCCGGGTGGGTGACGGTGTAGAAGGGGGCGGTCGCCACGACCGCGTCCGCGCCCGCACCGGTCACGGACCGCACGTGGTCCAGGACCCGGGGGGTCGTCATGTCGATCACGCCGGCCAGCACGGGGAGCCGGCCGCCCGCGCGGGCCACGACCGTCTCCACCACCAGGCGCCGCTGCCGGTCCGTCAGGTACGCCGCCTCCGACGAGGAACCGAGCACGAACAGGCCGTGCACCCCCGCGTCCACCAGGTGGTCCACCAGCCGGACGAGGGAGTCCACGTCCACCTCGCGCTCCGGTGTCAGAGGGGTGCAGACGGGCGGGACGACACCGGTCAACGGGGTGGGGAAGGCCATCGGAGCTCCCTGGGTGCTGCTGTCGCTGCTTCTTCGGTTAGGTCGGTCCGGCCACCGCGGTGGCGCCATGAGGCGGCGGCCCGGTCGACGGGTACCCGCGCCGGCGTCCTCCCTCCCCGCGCATGGTCGCAGCGGAAGCGGTGGCCGGGCGGTGGTCGCGTGCGAGATGTCCGGAAGCACGGCGGCGCACCCGTCGGTGCGGTCCGGGGGTGCCGCCGTCAGTGCCTCCAGGACCCGGCCATGGGGGCACCTCCCGCCCGAGCGAAGCCGGGAGTGGGGAGATAGCGGTCGTTGTTGCAGTCGACGAGTATCCGGCGGACGTACGCCTCCGGATCGTCACTGCGGACACGCGTCGCCACGAGCGGCTGACCCGGCCTGCATCGGTCACCCCCTCGCCCTCCGGACCACCGCTTCGGCGGATCCGGTCGCCCGGGTCCGGTGGCGCCTGTCGAATGGGGGCCGTCATTGACGGGAACCGGCGGGGAGGCCGTGATGGGTGAGCGGTGGGACGAGCGGGACGACGGTGTGCTGCGGCTGCCGTCCGGGCGGCTGGTGCGGGGCCGGGGCCTGCGGCGCCCCCTCGGTCCGGAGGAGGCCCACCCGACGTACGGCGTGTACCTGCTCGGCGAACGGCCGCCCGAGGTGCCCTGGGCGTCACGCTGGGTGCGCTGGCCCGACTTCCGGCTCCCGGCGGACCGCGCGGACGCCCGCGCGGCGTTCGCGGAGGCGTGGGAGCGGGCCGCCGGGGAACGGGTGGAGGTCGCCTGCGGCGGTGGCCGGGGCCGTACCGGCACGGCCCTGGCCTGCCTGGCGGTCCTGGACGGCGTACCGGCCGCGGAGGCGGTGGCGTACGTCCGCCGGGACTACCACCGGCGCGCCGTGGAGACGCCGTGGCAGCGGCGGTACGTGCGGCGCTTCGGCGGCCGGTTCTGAACGTGGGCGGCGCGTCGGCCGGAGCCCGTGGATAATCCGCACAACGCCTGTCGCCGATCACATTTCGGCACAGTCGCTCGTGAATACCGTCGGTTCGCGACCGTGCGTTTCGCGAGCCGCGTAAACACCGGAGCGAAGTGCGGTGAAGTGCCCCGCATAAGGGACCGGTACGGGGAACCGGGAACAGGACGGAACCTCCGCCCGCGAAGCATTGGCCATGGCCAACCGCCGTTCGCCGCCCCGCACCCGCTGTTTCCGTGACGCACAGACTCCTGCCGAGTGTATGCGCAGGGCGTCATCCCGGAAGTGTGATGAGTGAAACTCAATTACACCGGGGAGCACCCGTTCAGGAAGTGCGCCGAGCACTCCGGAACGACACTCGGCGCGGTGCGCCGAAGAGGTGGAGGAAACGGTGAAGGAATTGCGGCAGGAACATGTCGGGGCCGGAATTGCGTCGCCGACGGCGCCCACCGGCCGCGCGCTGCCCGCGGCGTGTCCCGTCGCGGCGCCGCGATGAGTGCCGTGCGGGGGAACGGCAAGAGGCTGCCGGTCGGCTCGTACGCCGTCGACACCAGCACCGGGCAGGTGGGCCGGGTCATGGGCCACGAGGGCCCGTACGTCCAGCTGCGGCCGGTCGGCGGCGGGCGGGAGTGGGACTGCGAGCCGGAGGCCGTGCGGGCCGCGACGACGCACGAGCGGCTGGGCGCGGTCACCTCGTACGAGAACGCGCGCAGCCGGGGCGAGGTGCCTTGAAGGCGGCCGTCACCGCGCCGCTCCACGGCGAGGGCGCCCGCCCGGCCCGGAGCACGGGCGCCGTAGGCGAGAATGGATGCCATGAGTCTGTTCCGCGACGACGGCATCGTGCTGCGCACCCAGAAGCTGGGTGAGGCGGACCGGATCATCACGCTGCTCACGCGGGGTCACGGCCGGGTACGGGCCGTGGCCCGCGGCGTGCGGCGGACCAAGTCGAAGTTCGGGGCCCGGCTGGAGCCGTTCTCCCACGTGGACGTGCAGTTCTTCGCACGCAACAGCGAGCTGGTCGGACGCGGGCTCCCGCTGTGCACCCAGAGCGAGACCATCGCCCCCTACGGCAGCGGCATCGTCAGCGACTACGCCCGCTACACCGCCGGCACGGCCATGCTGGAGACGGCCGAGCGGTTCACCGACCACGAGGGCGAGCCCGCGGTGCAGCAGTACCTGCTGCTCGTGGGCGGGCTGCGGACCCTCGCCCGCGGTGAGCACGCCCCGCACCTCGTGCTGGACGCGTTCCTGCTGCGCTCCCTCGCCGTGAACGGCTACGCGCCCAGCTTCACCGACTGCGCCCGGTGCGGAATGCCCGGGCCGAACCGGTTCTTCTCGGTGGCGTCCGGCGGCTCCGTCTGCGTGGACTGCCGGGTGCCCGGCAGTGTCGTACCGTCTCCGCAGGCACTCGTCCTGCTCGGGGCACTGCTCACGGGGGACTGGACGACGGCCGACGCGTGCGAGGCGCGGTACGTGCGGGAGGGCAGCGGACTGGTCTCCGCGTATCTGCACTGGCACATGGAACGCGGGCTGCGCTCGCTGCGCTACGTGGAGAAGTAGCACGTGCGGTGCTGCACCACCAGGCGTCACAAGGTGCTGTGCTAGTTTGTGAGTCGTGTCCACTCCCGTGAAGCGGGCGTTCAAGTACCGCTTCTACCCGACCGATGCGCAAGCGGCTGAGCTGTCGCGCACGTTCGGGTGTGTACGCAAGGTCTACAACCTGGCGCTCGCTGCCCGTACCGAGGCATGGGCGTTGCGGGCCGAGCGGATCAACTACAACGCCACCTCGGCGATGCTGACCGCCTGGAAGAAGACCGAGGGACTGGCCTACCTCAACGAGGTTTCCTCGGTCCCGCTCCAGCAGGCGTTGCGCCACCTGCAGTCATCGTTCTCGCACTTCTTCGCCAAGCGGGCGCGGTATCCGCGCTTCAAGTCGCGGAAGAAGTCCCGCCGGAGCGCTGAGTACACCACCAGTGCGTTCCGGTTCCGGGACGGGAGACTGACGCTCGCGAAGATGGCCGAGCCGCTGGACATCGTGTGGTCCCGTCCCCTGCCGGAGAACGCGGTGCCGTCCACGGTGACCGTGTCCCAGGACGCGGCTGAGCGCTGGTACGTGTCGCTCCTGGTCGAGGACCCCGGCGTGCGGCCGCTTCCCGTCGTGGACCGCGTGATCGGTGTCGATGCCGGGCTCGACCATCTCTTGACGCTTTCCACCGGGGAGAAGGTGACCAATCCCCGGTACGAGCGGCGTGACCGCGCCCGCCTCGCCAGAGCGCAGCGGGAGCTGTCGCGCAAGGTCAAGGGCGACGGCGCCAACCGCGCCAAGGCCCGCAAGAAGGTCGCCCGCATTCATGCTCGCATCGCCGACCGGCGCCGTGACCACCTGCACAAGCTCACTACTCGGCTCGTTCGTGAAAACCAAACGATCGTGATCGAGGACCTCACCGTCCGGAATATGCTGAAGAACGGCAGGCTCGCCCGCGCCATCAGCGACGCGGCCTGGCGCGAGTTCCGCAGCCTGCTGGAATACAAGGCGGCCTGGTGCGGCCGTGAGGTGATCACGGTGGACCGCTGGTTCCCCTCCTCGAGACTGTGCTCGCACTGCGGAACCTTGCAGCGCAGCATGCCGCTCAGCGTCCGCACCTGGACGTGCGCCTGCGGCGCGACCCACGACCGCGACGTGAACGCGGCGCGGAACCTTCTGGCCGCCGGGCTGGCGGTGTCGGCCTGTGGAGCCGGTGTAAGGCCTCAACGGAGCACTCCGGGCGGGCAGCCGGCGATGAAGCAGGAAGTCTCACGGCGCGAGCCGTAGGAGTCCCCCTCCCTCAGGAGGGGGAGGAAGTCAACGCTAGGAGACGTGAACACGATGGCCGTACGAGGGTTCCTGGGGCGCCAGCGCCGCGAGTACAAGACGCCGGAACCGCACCCGTCCGGTGCCCGCGCGCCCAGGCTCCCCGGTGAGCTGGTCCCGAACCACGTGGCGATCGTCATGGACGGCAACGGCCGCTGGGCGAAGGAGCGCGGGCTGCCGCGCACCGAGGGGCACAAGGTCGGTGAGGGCGTCGTCATGGACGTGCTCAAGGGCTGCATCGAGATGGGCGTCAAGAACCTCTCGCTGTACGCGTTCTCGACGGAGAACTGGAAGCGGTCGCCCGAGGAGGTCCGCTTCCTGATGAACTTCAACCGGGACGTCATCCGCCGGCGCCGCGACGAGATGAACGAGCTGGGCATCCGCATCCGCTGGGTGGGCCGCATGCCCAAGCTGTGGAAGTCCGTCGTGCAGGAGCTCCAGATCGCCCAGGAGCAGACGACGGAGAACGACGCGATGACGCTGTACTTCTGCGTCAACTACGGGGGGCGGGCCGAGCTCGCCGACGCGGCCAGGGCGATGGCCGAGGACGTGGCCGCCGGCCGGCTCGACCCCTCCAAGGTCGGCGAGAAGACCATCCAGAAGTACCTGTACTACCCGGACATGCCGGACGTGGACATGTTCCTGCGCCCGAGCGGCGAACAGCGGACGTCGAACTTCCTGCTCTGGCAGTCGAGCTACGCCGAGATGGTGTACCAGGACGTGCTGTGGCCCGACTTCGACCGGCGTGACCTGTGGCGGGCCTGCGTGGAGTACGCCTCCCGCGACCGGCGGTTCGGCGGGGCCGTGCCGAACGAGGAGTTGCTGGCGATGGAACAGGCGATGAAGGGTCGTCCGGAGCAGGCCTGAGACCGGGCTCCCGGTCGGGCTCCGTCCGCCGCCGACCTTACGATCATGGCTGATCAGCACGGAGTCGGTAGGTGGGGAGGGGCCGTGACCGGGGACCGGGGGACGGCGGAGCAGGCGGAGGAGCGGGAGACCGGCACGGTCGGGCTGGAGTACCGGTCGGCCGTGGAGGACCACAGGGCCGCCCTGCGGGTGCGCCTGCGCGTCAGCAAGGCCGACAGACCGTGGCGTCTGACGCCCGTCATCGCGGGCGCGCTGGTAGCTGTGCACGTGCTGCTCTCGCTGGGCAGCGGAACGCCCGTGAGCCGGCCGCTCATCGGCGGTCTGGCGCTCTGCGCGGTCCTCCCGCTCGTCCTGCTGTCCGTACTGCTCCGGCTGCAGGCGCGGGAGATGCACCAGGCCGGCCGGCGGCGGGGCGTCCACCGCGTCACCGTGGCGGACACGGGCCTGACGACGGTGGACGCCGTCTCCTCGGCGGAGGTCGCCTGGAACGCGACGCCCCGTTACCGGGAGACCCCGGAGCTGTTCCTGCTGCTGAGCGAGGACAGGAACGTGAGCTGCTGCACGGTCCTGCCCAAGCGCGGCGCCGCGCGGCCCGCCGACGTGGACCGGCTGCGGGCGGTGCTCGACCGCCATCTCACCCGCGTGTGACGGGGGCGCGGGAACGGGTGAGGGGGCCGTGGGCGGTGACGCCCGCGGCCCCCTCGTCGCGCTGCCGGGAGGGCCTCAGCCGGTCGCCGAGGCGCACTCCGCGCACGTGCCGAAGATCTCCACCGTGTGCGCCACGTTCACGTAGCCGTGCTCGGCGGCGATGGCGTCCGCCCACTTCTCCACGGCCGGGCCCTCGACCTCCACGGCCTTGCCGCAGACGCGGCAGACGAGGTGGTGGTGGTGGTCCCCGGTGGAGCAGCGGCGGTACACGGACTCGCCGTCGGAGGT
Organism: Streptomyces sp. CRN 30; assembly: GCF_034105845.1. NCBI lineage: Bacteria > Bacillati > Actinomycetota > Actinomycetes > Kitasatosporales > Streptomycetaceae > Streptomyces > Streptomyces sp. CRN 30. The sequence goes on from NZ_JAVRHI010000363.1 coordinate 25,792, forward strand.
GCGCAGGACGTCGACCTCACCCGCGTCGGCGAGGGTCTGCAGGGTGCGGTAGACCGTGGTGAGGCCGACCGAGTCGCCCTTGTGCTTGAGCATGTCGTGGAGTTCCTGGGCGCTGCGGAACTCGTCCACCTCGTCCAGCGCCGCCGCCACGGCGGCACGCTGCCGGGTGGAACGGCCCCGTACGGATCCAGCGGTCGTCACCGGTACCTCCTCACGTCTGCGTCTTGCCGGGCCATTGTGCCAGGACGGACCGGGCCCGGTCAGACGTCCTCAGACACCGACCTCGTTCGGCGGACGCTGCCCGGCCGGGAGCGCCCCGCCGTCCGGCTCCGCGACCACGCACTCCGCCGGATCGGCCACGGGCCGCCCCGCGGCCTTCGCCCGCCGCCTGGCGAGCGGCGCCGCCAGCGCGGTGAGCAGCAGGAACGCGGCGATGGTGAGCAGCACGATGGTCGCCCCGGGCGGTACGTCCTGGTAGTACGAGGTGACCGTGCCGCCGATCGTCACGGCGACCCCGACGGCCACCGAGATCGCGAACGTGGCCGCGAAGCTCCGGCTGAGCTGCTGGGCCGCCGCGACCGGCACCACCATCAGCGCGGAGACGAGCAGCAGCCCGACGACGCGCATCGCGACGGTCACCGTCACCGCGGCCGTCACCGCGGTGAGCAGGTTCAGCGCGCGCACGGGCAGTCCCGTGACCCGGGCGAACTCCTCGTCCTGGCTCACCGCGAACAGCTGCCGGCGCAGACCCAGGGTGACCACCACCACGAAGGCCGCCAGCAGGCAGATCGCCGTCACGTCCGACTCGGAGACGGTGGAGAGCGAGCCGAAGAGGTACGAGGTGAGGTTGGCGTTGGAGCCGCCCGGCGCGAGGTTGATGAACATCACACCACCCGCCATGCCGCCGTAGAAGAGCATGGCCAGCGCGATGTCGCCGCGCGTGCGGCCGTACCAGCGGATCAGCTCCATCAGCACCGCGCCGAGCACGGAGACGAGCGTCGCCATCCACACGGGCGACCAGGACAGCAGGAAGCCGAGGCCGACACCGGTCATCGCGACGTGGCCGATGCCGTCGCCCATCAGGGCCTGGCGGCGCTGGACGAGGTAGATGCCGATCGCGGGCGCCGTGACGCCGACGAGGACGGCGGCGAGCAGGGCCCGCTGCATGAAGGCGTAATTCAGGATTTCCATGGTGCGTGCCTTCTCAGCTCAGCAGACCGGTGCGGATCGGGGCGGCGTCGGCGGCCTCGTGCGGGTGGACGTGGTCGTGGCCGGGCAGCGCGTGCTGGCCCACGGCCTTCGGCGGCGGCCCGTCGTGCACGACGCAGCCGTCGCGGAGCACCACCGCGCGGTCGATCAGCGGCTCCAGCGGGCCCAGCTCGTGCAGGACCAGCAGCACGGTCGTGCCCTTGCCGACCTCCTCGCGCAGCGTCCCGGCGAGGACCTCCTGGCTGGCCAGGTCGACGCCCGCCATCGGCTCGTCCATGATCAGCAGCTCGGGCTCGGAGGCGAGGGCGCGGGCGATCAGGACACGCTGGTGCTGGCCGCCGGAGAGGGCGTTCACCGAGTCCTTGGCGCGGTCCGCCATGCCGACCAGCTCCAGGGCGCGGCGCACGGCCTCGTGGTCGGCCTTGCGCAGCAGGCCGAAGCGGGCGCGGGACAGCCGGCCGGAGGAGACCACCTCGGTGATCGTGGCGGGCACGCCGCCCGCGGCCGTCGTCCGCTGGGGCACGTACCCGACGCGCTTCCACGCACGGAAGCGGGCCCGCGGGGTGCCGAACAGGTCGATCTCACCGGCGGTGACGGGCACCTGGCCGATGACGGTGCGGACGGCGGTGGACTTGCCGGAGCCGTTGGCGCCGAGCAGCGCGACGACCTCACCGCGGTTCACGGTGAGGTCGATGCCGCGCAGGACGGGCCGCGAGCCCAGCTCGGCACGGACGCCGCGCAGGGATATGACGGGCTCGCTCATGCCTGCTTCCTCCGAAACTTCCGTGATCCCGCCGGACCTGGGTGGTCCCTGGGACCTTGGTACTTCACCCGGTGGTGCCGAGAGCCTTCTCGAGCGCCGCCAGGTTGGCTTCCATGACCTCGAAGTAGTCGTCGCCGCGGGAGCCGTCCGTGATGCCCTCGAGCGGGTCGAGGACGTCCGTCTTCAGGTCCGAGTCCTTGGCGATGGTCTTCGCGGTCTTGTCACTGACCAGTGTCTCGTAGAAGACGGTGGAGACGCCGTCGGCCTTGGCGAGCTCCCCGAGCTCCTTCACCCGGGCGGCGCTCGGCTCCGACTCCGGGGAGAGGCCGCTGATGGACTCCTGGGTCAGTCCGTAGCGCTCGGCGAGGTAGCCGAAGGCGGAGTGGGTGGTGATGAAGACCTTGGTCTTCGTGTTCTTCAGCCCGTCCTCGAACTGCGTGTTCAGCTCGTCGAGCTTGCCGACCAGGGCCTCGGTGTTCTTCTTGTAGGTGGCCGCGTTGTCCGGGTCCGCCTTCTCGAAGGCCGCGCCGACCCCCTCGGCCACCTCCGCGTACTTCACCGGGTCGAGCCAGACGTGCGGGTCCTTGCCGTCCACGTCGTGGTCGTGGTCGTGACCGTCCGCGTCGGCGGACTCCTCCTCGTGGCCGTGCTCGTCCTCGTGGCCGTGCTCGTCCTCGCCCTCGTGGGCGTGGTCGTGGTCGTCGGCGTGCGTCTCCAGGCCGGTCAGCGTGGCCGCGTCGATCTTCGTCTCGACCCCGGACTGGGTGACGGCCTCGTCGACGGTGGGCTGCAGGCCCTTGAGGTAGAGGACCGCGTCCGTCTCCTCGAGCTGCGCGGTCTGCTTGGCGCTGATCTCCAGGTCGTGCGGTTCCTGGCCGGGCTCGGTGAGGGTGGTGACGTTCACGTGGTCCCCGCCGATCTGCTCGGCGAGGAACTGCATGGGGTAGAACGACGCGACGACGTCGAACTTGTCCGTCTTGCCGGCGGTGCCCGTGCTGCCCGACGAGGCGTCGGACGAGCAGGCGGAGAGGGTGCCGATGCCGAGGGTGGCGGCCGCCGCGATGGCGGTGGCGGATATGAGGGAGCGCCGGGGACGTCGTATGCCGTTCATGACACCCATTTTCAACTAATATGGAAACCGTTGTCAACAAACCGCCCGGCTGCCGCGCGGGCGCGACGGGGGATGCGGGCCGCACCGGCCCCGGACCGGCCTTGAACCGGGGCCGATTTGGTCGAGGGGGAGGCCCCGCCGGTACCCTGAAGCATTCGCTCGGAAGCGCCCGCCCGTCACCCGGCCACCGGCCTCGGTGGAGGCGCTTCGCGCCGTCCGTTGGTTCCGTCGTCGTAATGAAGAGAGCACCGTGGCCGCCGACAAGATCGACACCATCGTCAGCCTGAGCAAGCGCCGTGGCTTCGTATTCCCCAGCAGTGAGATCTACGGCGGTACGAGGGCCGCCTGGGACTACGGACCGCTGGGTGTCGAGCTCAAGGAGAACCTCAAGCGCCAGTGGTGGCGCTACATGGTGACGTCGCGCGAGGACGTCGTCGGTATCGACTCGTCCGTCATCCTGGCCCCCGAGGTCTGGGTCGCCTCCGGCCACGTCGCCACCTTCACCGACCCGCTGACCGAGTGCACCTCCTGCCACAAGCGGTTCCGCGCGGACCACCTGGAGGAGGCGTACGAGGAGAAGAAGGGCCGCGCCCCGGAGAACGGCCTCGGCGACCTCGCCTGCCCCAACTGCGGCAACAAGGGCACCTTCACCGAGCCCAAGCAGTTCTCGGGCCTGCTCTCCACGCACCTCGGCCCGACCCAGGACTCCGGCTCGGTCGCCTACCTGCGCCCCGAGACCGCCCAGGGCATCTTCACCAACTTCGCCCAGGTGCAGACCACTTCGCGCCGCAAGCCGCCGTTCGGCATCGCCCAGATGGGCAAGTCCTTCCGCAACGAGATCACGCCCGGCAACTTCATCTTCCGCACCCGCGAGTTCGAGCAGATGGAGATGGAGTTCTTCGTCAA
>NZ_JAVRHI010000364.1:0-65877 GCF_034105845.1 Streptomyces sp. CRN 30
CCCGGGGTGGCCGGCCGGCGGGACGCCGTGGCCGCGGGTCCGGTCGGCGGCCTCGGCGCGCCGGCGCTGTCCGTCGTGGCCCTCCTCCCGGGACTCGGCTGAGCGTCGTCCGGGTCCGCCGCCCGGAGACCCGTACCGGCGCCGACCTGGGCCGGGACGGCCCGCGGAGGCTGCGGATAGCATGCCGCTATGCAGTCCTCCGGTCGTTCCTCCACATCGCCCCGCCCCTCGCACGGCCCCGCTCACCGCGGGCTGCTGACGGAGCGCATCGCGCGGCGGCTGGAGCACGACATCCGGTCGGGGCAGATCCCCGTCGGGCAGAAGCTGCCCTCGGAGCGTGAACTGGCGGTGGAGTTCGAGGCCAGCCGCGGAGTGGTCCGCGAGGTGCTGCGGCGCCTGGAGGCGCAGCACCTGATCGAGGTGGCGCCGGGGCGGGGATCGTTCGTGCGGGAGCAGACCTCCGGGCAGGCCAGGGGGTACGACGCCCTGTACCGGGCGGGACGCCCGACGGTGCGTCAGCTGATCGAGGCCCGCATCCCGATGGAGACCGAGATGGTGCGCCTGGCCGCGCTGCGCGCCACGGACGAGGACATCGCGGAGCTGCGGGCCGCGCGGGACGCCCTGGAGGGGGCGAGCGACGTGGTCGACAAGGCGCGGGCCGACCTCGCCTTCCATGACGCCATCGCGGTGGCCAGCAAGAACCCGGTGCTGCGCATCATGCTGTCGTCGATCGGCGGGATGATGTTCGAGCTGATGCTCCGCTCGAACTCCGATCCGTCGATCGGCGAGCCCGGGGTCCCCCACCACCCGGAGATCTTCGAGGCGATCGAGGCGCGCGACGCGGAGCTGGCCGCCGCGCGGATGCGGGAGCACCTGATGCTCGGCCTGCGCACCTACGGCCCCGACCTGGACGTCCAGGTGGACCTCATGGCCCGCAACCACATCGAGGCCCTCCTGGAGCAGCGCCAGGCGTAGGCGGTCCCGTCGGCCCTCCACCTCGTCGAACGTGTCAAGAGTGCCTGGCCTGCGTGAATCTCCCGCCGGTCAGGGGTGTTGCGCGGATGTCCGGCTCTGTTACGGTCACCTCGACCCAACTGGTCCTACCAGTTGGACCAGATGGTTCGAGAGTTACGCACGATCGGGCAGAGAGGCAAGGGACAACGATGTCCACACGCAGCCGGCTTCTGAGCCGCCGCTCCTTCGGCCGCCTGGCCGTCGCGGGAGCGGCAGGCATGGGCGGCACCATGGCGCTCGGCGCCTGTGGGCCGGGCGGGGGGAAGCCGACGTCCGGCACGCCCCTGCGCATCATGGCGATCAACCACGTCTGGTCGCAGGCCGTCAGGAAGCGCCTGGGCGAGTTCGAGGAGCTCGTCGGCCGCAAGGTCTCCATGACGCTGCTGACCGCGGACCAGCTCGCGAGCAGCTACAACGTCAAGCTCAACGCCTCCGGCACGGACGTGGACGTCATGATGGTGCGCGCCCTGCAGGAGCAGCTGCTGTTCGCGCACAACGACTGGCTCGTGGACCTGACCGACCGTGTCGAGGCGGACGGGGACTTCGCCTGGGACGACTTCCAGGAGGCCCCGCGGGAGGCGTCGGTCAGCGCGGGGAAGGTGCTGAGCGTCCCCGTGGTCACGGAACGCCCGGTGCTCTACTACCGCAAGGACCTCGCCGACGGCCTCGGGGGAGTGCCCCGCACCCTGGAGGCGCTCATGTCGGCGTCGATGGAGGCGGCCGACCGGGACCGTGGCAGGTTCGGGTTCGTGGGCCGCGGCCAGCGCAGCGGAGCGGTCTCGCAGTGGTCGAGCTTCCTCTACTCGCACGGCGGCGACTTCGTCGTGGACGGCGCCTCCGGCATCGGCAGCCGCGAGGCGATCGCCGCGTACGAGTACTACGGGCAACTGCTGGGCAGGACCGGGCCCCCGGGCGCGACCAACATGAGCCTGGAGCAGGCCATGCCGATCTTCGCGCAGGGCAAGGCGGCCTTCTACGTCGACGCCGACGCGATCTACAGCAGCTTCCTCGACCCCGAGGTGGCGACGGAACAGGTGCGCGAGACCGTCGGCTTCGCCCCCTTCCCGGCCGGCTCCGACGGCGCCCGGCCCCACAACATCCCCTCCTGGAGCCTGGGCATCAACAAGTTCTCCCTGCTGCGCGACGACGCCTGGCAGTTCATCCGGTGGGCGGCCGGTGTCACCCAGTCCAGACAGCTCCAGGCCGAGGGGATACCCGGCGCGAGGACCTCGGTGTGGGAGGACCCGGAGACGCTGAAGGCGTTCCCCGCCGAGCTGGCGCAGGCCATGCAGGTCAACGCCCGGCGGGGCATCGGCTACGACCGCCCCCGCGTCCTCCAGGTGGGCCGTGCCCGCGACATCATCGGCCGCCCCCTCGTCGCCGCCATCCTCGGTGAGTCGGTCCGCCCCGTGGCACGGGACGCGCACGCCGAGTTCGCCGACTTCCTCGTCCGCGACAACCGCCACCAGGAGTCCTGATGAGCGCCACCGGACTCGCCACCGCACCGGCCGACAACGAGCAGCGCGCCCCGCGCGGCCGCCTCCTGCAGCCTGCCCGTTCCTTCGAGCAGGCCAACCGCCGGCTGAAGTGGGCGATGCTCGCCCCCGCCCTGCTCTTCGTCGGCCTCATGATCGTCTTCCCGCTGGCCTTCACGGCCCAGCTGAGCGTGACCGACGCCTTCGGCGCGGTGAACGCGGGCAAGGAGTTCACCGGGCTGACCAACTTCACCGACGCCCTCGGTGACACCCGGCGCTTCTGGCCCGCCGTGGGCCGCACCGTCGTCTTCACCGTCGGCGCCGTCCTCCTGGAGACCGCGCTCGGGCTGGCCCTGGCGATGCTGCTGCGCAGGCCCTTCCGCGGCATGCGCTGGGTGCGCACCGTTCTGATCATCCCGCTGCTGGCCACCCCCGTGGCGATCGGCATCCTGTGGCTGCTGATCCTGGACCCGACCAACGGCATCGCCAACCACCTGCTGGAAGCGGTCGGCCTGCCTCGCCAGGAGTTCCTCGGCTCGGTGGGCCAGTCGCTGCCCACCCTGATGCTCATCGACGTCTGGCAGTGGACACCGATGATGACGCTGCTGCTGCTCGCCGGCCTGACCACCCTGCCGGAGGAGCCGGAGGAGGCGGCGCTCGTCGACGGGGCCGGCCCCTGGCAGCGCTTCCGGTACGTCACGCTGCCCATGCTCGCGCCCACCCTGGCCACCGCCCTCGTCCTGCGCGCGGTCGACGCGCTGAAGACCTTCGACCTCCTCTACGCGACCAAGGGGGCGGGCGGCGGCTCGGACTTCGAGGTCGAGACCCTCAACGTCTACGCCTACGGCCTCACCTTCGACTACCAGGAGTACGGCCTGGCCGCGGCCGTCCTGGTCCTGTTCACGCTGTTCATCATCGGTGTCGTCATCCTCATGCGCCGCCGGGGCGGAGGGAAGAACGCATGACCACCACGACCGTCCCCGCCCCCGCGTCCGCGACGGCCCGCGACCGGCGCCGCAAGGTCCGCTCGGCCGCCCGTGTGAGCGCCGTCGTCCTCGTCACCCTCGTCTTCGCGCTGCCCCTGGTGTGGATGTTCGCGGCCGCCTTCAAGACGAACGTCCAGGTGACCGACCCGTCCGTGGGCCTGTGGTTCACCCCCACCCTGGACAACTTCCGCTCCGTCTTCGAAGCCGGGCAGATCGTGCGCTCGATGGGCAACTCGCTGCTGGTCGGCGTGGTGTCCACGGTCCTGTCCGCGGTGATCGCCGTGCCCGCCGCCTGGGCCGTGGGCCGCTTCGCGATGCACCGCACGGCCTCCGTCATCCTCGTCGCCCGCATCGTCCCGGCGATCTCCCTGCTCGTGCCCTGGTACTACCTCTTCGCGCAGATGGGGCTCGTCGGCTCCTACACGGTGCTGGTCCTCAGCCACATGTTCGTCTCCGTGCCGCTCATCATGTGGATCATGATCAGTTTCTTCGCGGGCCTGCCGGTGGAACTGGAGGAGGCCGCCCAGGTCGACGGTCTCAGCGCGTTCGGCGCCTTCTGGCGCATCACGCTGCCGCTGGCCGCCCCCGGCACCGCGACGGCGTCCCTGCTGGCCTTCGTCTTCAGCTGGAACAACTTCATGTTCGCCCTGGTCTTCGCGGACGACGCCACCCAGACCGTCCCCGTCACCCTGTTCAACTTCATCTCCTACGCCAGCACCGACTGGGGCGGACTCATGGCCGCCACCACCCTGATCACCGTGCCCGTCGTCCTCGCCGCCCTGCTGGGCCAGAAGTACCTGATCGCCGGACTGACCTCCGGCGCCACCAAGGGCTGACCGGCCGAGGACCGGCAACGACTCCCGCCCCCCACACCTACCGCGAAAGAGCACACACGCATGAAGATCGTCGACGCGAAGGTCGTCGTCACCAGCCCCGGCCGCAACTTCGTCACGCTGAAGCTGACCACCGACGAGGGCCTGACGGGCCTGGGGGACGCCACGCTCAACGGCCGGGAACTGGCCGTGGTCAGCTATCTGACGGACCACATCGCCCCGCTGCTCGTCGGCCTGGACCCGCACCGCATCGAGGACACCTGGCAGTACCTCTACCGCGGTGCGTACTGGCGGCGCGGACCGGTCACCATGGCCGCGATCGCCGCCGTCGACACGGCCCTGTGGGACATCAAGGCCCAGGCCGCCGGCCTCCCCCTCTACCAGCTCCTCGGCGGCGCCAGCCGCACCCGCGTGCGCACCTACGGCCACGCCAACGGCAGCGACATACCCGAGCTGCTCGACTCGGTGCGCGCCCGCCTCGCCGAGGGCTACCAGGCCGTCCGCATCCAGTCCGGCATCCCCGGCCTCCGGGCCGTCTACGGCGTCCACACCACCGACGCCGACGGCTCCGCGATCCTCCACCAGCAGGCCCGCCCCCTGGTGGAGGACTGGGACACCGACGCCTACCTCCGCCACATGCCGGCGGTCTTCGAGGCCGTTCGCGCCGAGTTCGGCCCCGACCTGCCCCTCCTCCACGACGCCCACCACCGGCTCACCCCCGTCCAGGCCGCCCGCCTCGGCAAGGACCTGGAGCCCTACCGGCCCTTCTGGCTGGAGGACTGCACCCCCGCGGAGAACCAGGAGGCCCTGCGCCTGGTGCGCCGGCACACCACCACGCCCCTGGCCGTCGGCGAGGTCTTCAACACCGTCCACGACTACCAGACCCTCGTCACCGAGCAGCTGATCGACTACGTCCGGTCCGCCGTCACCCACTTCGGCGGCATCACCCCGCTGCGCAAGCTCTTCGACTTCGCCGCGCAGTACCAGATCAGGACCGCCATCCACGGCCCCGAGGACATCTCGCCCGTCGGCATGGCCGCCGCCGTCCACCTCGACCTGGCCGTCCACAACTTCGGCATCCAGGAGTACTCCGGCCACACCCCCCTCACCCACGAGGTCTTCCCGCACGCCTACACCTTCACCGACGGCCACCTCCACCCCGGCGAGGCCCCCGGACTCGGCGTCCGGCTCGACGAGGAGCTCGCCGCGGCCCACCCGTACGAGCCGGCCTACCTCCCCGTCAACCGCCTCCACGACGGCACTCTCCACGACTGGTAGGCCACGTCGGCGGCAAGGCTGGCGAAGTCCAGGGAGGGGCGGGGGAGTTGAAGGTGGGCACGCCGGGACGCACCGTAATCACGAAGATCGTGCAAGCGTCCGGCCGAACGGCTGATTCCGGTGTGTTGAGGCGTCCGCCCTCCTTCACGTGCTCCCGCCGGATGCCCGCGCTCCCTTGGCCCATGGCGGGACATATGCCGAAATAGTCTGTGCCTCGCACGGTCGAGCCGACGGCGCGGCGGAGAGCGTGCCGGCAACGGGTCCGCCCTCCCATCCCCCTCGTGGTGAAGGACGGACCGCCCATGCAAGCAGTGCCCGGCACCGAGACACCCGGAGCAGCCCACGACGAGCCGATCGCGGTGGTCGGAGCCGCCTGCCGGTTCCCCGGCCGGGCCGACTCCCTCACCGCGCTGTGGCGGCTGCTGCTGGCCCGCCGGGAGACGGCGCGCAAGGTGCCGGGGGAGCGGTGGGAGCAGGCGGAACTGGCCGGGCTCCCCGCCCCGGTGGCGGACCGGCTGCGGTACGGGTGCTTCCTGGACGAGGACGTCTACGCCTACGAGCCGGAGTTCTTCGGCATCAACGCACAGGAAGCGCCCTGGGTGGACCCGGAGCACCGCCTGCTGTCCGAGGTGGCCTGGGAGGCCGTCGAACACGCGGGCATCCCCGTTCAGCGGCTGTCCGGCACGCGGACGGGCATGTTCTTCGGGATCTACCAGAAGGACTACATGTTGCGGGTGCAGCGGCCGCTGGAAGAGGTCGACGCCTACGCGATGTACACCGGCTTCGACAGCGTCGGCCCCGGCCGCGTCGGCTTCATGCTGGACCTCAAGGGGCCGCAGGTCGTCCTGGAGAGCGCCTGCGCGTCCGGACTGGTCGCCGTGCACTCCGCCTGCCAGAGCCTGCGCACCGGCGAGTCGGACGTGGCGCTGGCCGGCGCCGCCATGCTGGCCCTGGGACCGGAGGGGGTCATCGCCCCCGCACTGTGGGGCGTCTTCTCGCCCACCGGCCGCTGCCACGCCTTCGACGCCGCCGCGGACGGCTACGTCCGCGGGGAGGGCTGCGGCGTGGTCGTGCTCAAGCGCCTGTCGGACGCGGTACGCGCCGGGGACCGGGTCCTGGCCGTGGTGCGCGGCACCGCGGTCAACCAGAACGGCCGGGGCACCCGGCTGAGCGCCCCCTCGGAGCCCGCGCAGATCGAGCTCTACCGCACGGCGCTGGAGCGCGCGGGCGTCGAGGCCGGTGACATCGGGATGGTGGAGGCGCACGGCCCGGGCACGGCGGTGGGCGATCCCATCGAGTTCGCGGCGGTGGCCGCGGTCTACGGCAAAGGGCGCGACCGGTGCGCGCTGGGCTCCGTGAAGACGAACATCGGCCACACCGAACCGGTGTCGGGCGTCGCGGGCCTGCTGAAGGCCATCGCGGCCCTGCGGCACGGCATGGTGCCGGCCAGCCTGCACTTCGACGAGTGGAATCCGCAGATCGATCCGAGCGGCACCCGGCTGTTCGTCCCCACCGACACGACCGAGTGGCCGGTGCGCGACGGCACCCGGCTGGCCGCGGTGTCCTCCTTCGGCATCAGCGGCACCAACGTCCACGTCGTCCTGGAACAGCCGCCCGCGCCGTCCCCCGCCCGGCGCACGTCCCGGCCGGTCCCGCCCGGCGACCGCGGTCCCTCCCGGGACGACGGCGCAGTGCTGCGCGCGTTCCCGCTGTCCGCGGGCACGCCCGTGGCGCTGCGGTCCGCGGCCGGCCGCCTGGCCCGGTGGCTGCGGGGCGAGGGGGCGCGGATCCCGCTCGACGACGTGGCGCACACACTGGCCGCCCGCCGGTCGCCCTCCCGGGAACGGGCCGCCGTGGTCGCCGCCGACCGGCCGGCGCTGGTGGCACGGCTGGAGGAGCTGGCGGCCGGGACAGCGACCGGCGCGGGGACGGCGACCGGCAGAGCGGTGCCGGACGCCGGACAGGGCGTGGTGTGGGTCTTCTCGGGGCACGGCTCGCAGTGGGCGGGCATGTGCCGTGAACTGCTCGACCGTGACCCGGAGTTCACCCGGGTCATCGACGAGCTGGAGCCGCTGGTCGCCGAGGAGTCCGGCTTCTCCCTGCGGGAGACCCTGAACCGCCCCGAGGTGGTGACCGGCTTCGACCGGGTACAGCCGGTGATCTTCGCCATCCAGCTGGGTCTCGCGGCGATGTGGCGGTCCCACGGCGTGACACCGGCGGCCGTGATCGGCCACTCCATGGGCGAGGTCGCCGCCGCGGTCGCCGCGGGAGCGCTCGGCGTACGGGACGGGGTGCGGGTCATCTGCCGCCGCTCCCGCCTCATCCTGCGGACCGCCGGCCGGGGCCTGATGGCCTCCGTCGCCCTGGGACGCGCCGAGGTCGAACGGCTGCTGGCGGAAGGTGAGGTACGGGGCGTGAGCGTCGCGGTCGTCGCGTCGCCGGAGAACACCGTCGTCGGCGGGGACGCCGACCGCATCCGCCGCCTCGCCGAGGAGTGGGACGCCCGCGGCGTGGTCATCCGCGTGATCGAGGTGGACGTCGCCTCGCACACCGCCCACATGGACCCCATCCTGCCCGACCTCGCCGAGGCGCTCGCCGAGGTCGCCGGCCGGACGCCGCACACCGCCTTCTACAGCACCGTCACCGACGGCCCGCGGGAGCCCGCCGCCTTCGACGCGTCCTACTGGTCGGACAACCTCCGCCGGGAGGTGCGCTTCGCCGACGCGGTGCGGGCCGCGGCCGAGGACGGGCACCGGCTGTTCGTGGAGATCGGCCCGCACCCGGTGCTGGTCCACCCGGTGCAGGCCACCCTCACCGCGCACGGCCACACCGACACCGCGGTGGTGCCCTCCCTGCTGCGCGACACCGACGACGCGCTGGCGTTCCACTCCCACGTGGCGGCGCTGCACTGCGCCGGCCACCCACTGGACTGGGCCGACCGCTACGGCGACGGCACCCTGGCCGACGTACCCCCGACCACCTGGGAACGCACGCGGTACGTCGTCGACCCCTCCCCGCTGCGGCAGGCGTCCGGCAGCCACTCCGCCCCGCTGTCGCACCCGCTCACCGGACCGCACACCGCGGACCCCGACGGCGAGGGCCGCCACCTGTGGCAGACGCGCCTCACCCCCACGACCCTGCCCTGGCTGGACGCGCACCGGGTCGACGACGTCGTCGTGGTGCCCGGCGCCGCCCTGTGCGAGATGGCCGCCGCAGCCGCGTCCGAGCTGTACGGCACCGGTCCGGAGCGCCTGCACCTCACCGGCATCGACCTGCAGCGGCTGCTGCTGCCGGCCGCCGACGGCACCACCGTCACCGCCACCGCCGAGGCCGTCGGCCCGGACACCGCCCACTGGAAGGTGTCCGGCACGACCCCCGACGGCACCGCCGTCCAGCACGCCCGGGCCGTCCTGCACCGCACACCCGAGGGCGAGGCCGCCCCCCGAGGCTGCGATCCCCGGCACCTGCTGACGGAGTTCCCGCACACCGTGGACGCGGCGGACGTCTACCGGCAGATGCGCGAGGAGCGCGGCGTGCACCACGGCCCGCCGTTCCTCGGCCTGCGGGGGCTGTACGCGGACGGGGCACCGGCCGACCGCGCGGGTGCCCGGCTCCTGGCCCGCCTCGCGGTGCCCGACGAGGGCCGGGCCGGCGCGCAGGCGCTCCACTGTCACCCCGTCGCCCTGGACACCTGCCTCCAGGCCGTCGCGGGCGCCGTCCTGCGCACCGGCACCGTGCCCGCCGGCGGCATCCTGCCCCGCGGCATCGAGTCGCTGCGGCTGTACGGGAAGGTCCCGCTGAGCGGCTACTGCCTGGTCACCCTCCGACTGGTGGACGGCGAGCGGTACCTGGCGGACTTCCGGCTGTGGACCGACGACGGTTGTGTGGCCGCCGACGCCACCGGGGTGGAGTTCCGCCACGTACCCGCGCAGAGCGCCGAGGAACGCTTCGCCCACCGGCTGCTGCGCACGGAGTGGGAGCCCGTCACCCTCCCGGCGCACCCGGTGCCGGACACGGCGCCCGGCACCGTACTCCTCGTGGCGGAAGCCGGGCGCGAGACGTACGCGACCGAGCTGCGCGAGGCCCTGGAGGAGCACGGCGCCACCGCGCACCTCCGCACGCCCGCCCCGGACAGCACCTCCGCGGACGGCACCGCCTCGGCGCTGCTCCCCGGAGCAGGGGAGGGGACACCGCGGGCCGTGGTGTACCTGCCGGCGGCCGGCACGGAAGCCGACGGCGCGGCACCCGACCTGCGCGCCTGCCGACAGGTCGCCCGCCTGACGGAGACGGCCCGCGTCCTCGCGCGGACCGCGGAGGGCGGGGCGGTACCCCGTCTGTGGACCGTCACCGGCACCGCCCAGCAGGTCACGGACGGGGACCGGCCGGACCTGGCCCAGGCCGGCCTGCGCGGACTCGTACGGGTCCTGAGCTACGAGCACCCCGAACTGCGCCCGAGCGTCCTGGACGTCGATCCGCGCACCCCCGTGGCGGCGGTCGCGGCGGAGCTGCTGTCCTGCCCCGCCGAACAGGACGAGATCGCCTACCGGGACGGCACCCGGCACCTGGCGCGCCTGCGCAACGCCCCCCTCGACGAGGCGGAGCGCCGCCGCACCACCGTCGACCACGCCCACGACCGGGTGGCCCTGCACCTCGCGCGCCCCGGCGACCTGGACTCCTTCGAGTGCGTCGCCCAGCCCCGCCGCCGGCCCAGGCCGGGCGAGGTCGAGGTCCGGCTCGGCGCCACCAGCGTCAACTTCATCAACGTGCTCCAGGCCATGGGCGTCTACCAGCGCTTCAACGCCGGCGAGGAGCCCGCGGACGTCAGCGCGTTCGACGGCGCGGGCGTCGTCACCGCCGTCGGCGACGGCGTGCGGGACGTGCGGGAGGGCGACCGCGTGGCCGCCATGTTCGTGGACGCGTCCCGGACCGCGGTCATGTCCTCCTTCGCATCCGTCCGGGCCGACTGCCTGCTGCCGGTGCCGGACGGGATGCGCACCGAGGACGCCGCGGCCCTGCCGTGCGCCTACGTGACCGCCTGGTACGCCCTGCGGCACCTGGCCCGGCTGCGGCGCGGGGAGCAGGTGCTCATCCACTCGGCGAGCGGCGGCACCGGCCTGGCCGCGCTGAACATCGCCCGCGCCCGCGGAGCGGAGGTCCTCGCCACCGCGGGCAGCGAGGACAAGCGGGCGTACCTGCGCGGCCTGGGCGTCGAGCACGTCATGGACTCCCGCACCCTGGACTTCGCCGACCAGGTGCGCGCCCTCACCGAGGGCCGCGGCGTGGACGTCGTCCTCAACTCCCTCACCGGCCCGGCGCAGTCGGCCGGTCTCGGCCTGCTGGCGCACCGGGGCCGCTTCGTCGAACTCGGCAAGCGGGACATCTACGCCAACACCCGCCTGGGGCTGCTGCCCTTCCGCCGCAACGTCACCTTCACCGGCGTCGACGTGCTGATGATGCTGCGGCAGGACCCGGAGCTGCTCGCGGAGGGCTACCGCGAACTGGGCGGCATGCTCGCCGACGGCACGCTGCCGCCGCTGCCCGTCACGGAGCACCCCGTCGCCGAGGCGTCGTCGGCGTTCCACACCATGGCCTCCGCCCGGCACACGGGCAAACTCGTGCTCACCTGGCCCGCCGCGGGCACCGGCCGCCTTCCCGTACTTCCCGAGGACGCCCCCGTCGTCAGGGCCGGCGCGAGCTACCTGGTCACGGGCGGACTCGGCGGACTGGGGCTCCTGGTCGCCCGGTGGCTGGCCGCACGCGGTGCCGCCGCCCTGGTGCTCACCTCACGCAGCGCCCCCACCCAGGCCGCCCGCAGCGCCCTCGACGCCCTCACCGACGAGTTCGGCACCCGCGTCGAGATCGTGAACGGGGACCTCGCGCAGCCGGGCGTCGCCGACCTCCTCGTACGGACCGCTTCGGACACCGGGCACCCCCTGCGCGGCGTCGTCCACGCCGCGGCCGTCGTCGAGGACGCCACCGTCGCGAACCTCACCCCGGCCCTCCTGGAGAAGGTCTGGCGCCCGAAGGCGACAGGGGCGCGGCTGCTCCACCACGCCGTGGACGGCCAGGACCTGGACTGGTTCGTCAGCTTCTCCTCCGCCGCCTCCCTGCTGGGCAACCCCGGACAGGGCGCCTACGCGGCCGCCAACGGCTGGCTGGACGAGTTCACCGCCTGGCGCCGGAGCCAGGGGCGGCCGGCCACCTGCGTCAACTGGGGACCCTGGGCGGAGGTCGGACGCGGCGTGACGATGGCGGACCGCGGCTACGCCATGATCACTCCCGCGGAGGGCATCGAAGCCCTGGAGCGCATCCTCGCCCACGACCGCGACCGCACCGCCTACACCCCCGTCGACCTGGCCCGGTGGCTGGAGTCCTACCCCGCCACCGGCCGCACCGCCTTCTTCGCCGAGCTGGCCGCCACGGCGGCGGACGCGGACCCCACCGGCGCCCGCAGTGCCCTGCTGCGGTCCCTGCAGGAGACCGACGGCCCCCAGCAGCGGCACCAGATCCTGCAGCCCCAGGTCGTCGACCACATCGCCGCCGTCCTGCGCCTGGACACCGACCGGTTCGACGCCGACACCTCCCTGGTCACGCTCGGGCTGGACTCGCTCATGGCCATCGCCCTGCGCAACCGCCTCCAGCGCGAACTGGCCCTGGACATCCCCACCACGGTCATGTGGACCCACCCGACGGCGTCCGCCCTCACCCGCTACCTGCTGACCCGCCTCCACCCCGGGCAGGACCGGGACCAGGCCCGCACCGGGACGGAACCCGCCGTCACCGCGCCGGCCGTACCGGGCGACTGACGACCGACCACCGACGACATGGTTCCGACCGTCCGCCCGACCGCTAGGTGACCCGCATGCCCCCTCCGTACACCCCCACCCGCGCGCCCGGCACCTGGGACGTGATCGTCGTCGGCGCCGGTCCGGCCGGCGCCACCGCCGCCCGCGTCGCCGCCGCACAAGGCTGCGAGACGCTGCTGCTGGAACGCGCCTCCATCCCCCGTTACAAGACCTGCGGCGGCGGCCTCGTCGGAGCCTCCCTCGCCGCCCTGCCCCCCGGCCTGCCCCTGAAGGTGCACGACACGGCGGGCCGGTTCACCTTCGCCCTCAACGGCACCAAGACACGCACCCTCACCTGCAGTTCTCCGGTCTGCGCCATGGTCTACCGCAGCGAACTCGACGCGGCCCTGACCGAGGTCGCCGCCGCCGCGGGGGCGGAGGTCCGGGACGGCACCGCGCTGACCGCCCTGGAGGAGCGGGACGGCACCGTCACGGTGCGCACCAACAGCGGTGACACCCTCCGCGCCCGGGCGGTCGTCGGCGCCGACGGCAGCGCCAGCCGGGTCGCCCGGTACGTGGGCGTGGAGTGCGCCCAGGTCGACCTCGCCCTGGAGGCCGAGGTGCCGGTGGACCCGAGGACGGCCGAGCGGTGGCGGGGCCGGGTCCTGATGGAGTGGGGGCCCCTGCCGGGTTCCTTCGGCTGGGTCTTCCCCAAGGGGGAGGTCTGCACCGCCGGCGTGGTGGCCGCCCGCGGCAACCCGGTGGCCCTGCGCGCCTACAAGGAGGACTTCCTGGCCCGACACGGACTGCTCGGCCCCCGCCCGCTGCACGACACCGGCCACCTGACCCGGTGCCGCCGCCCCGACTCCCCGCTGTCCCGCGGACGGGTCCTGGTCGCCGGTGACGCGGCGGCCCTCGTGGACCACTGGTCACGCGAGGGCATCTCCTACGCCCTGCGCTCGGGGGACCTCGCGGGCCGGGCCGCGGCCCTGGTCGTCGCCGCCGGCGACGAGGCGGAGGCGAACGCCGCCGCCGCACACTACGGACGACAGGTCGACGACGTCCTCGGCGCCGAGATGCGCGCGAGCGGCTCGCTGATGCGGCTCTTCACCCGCCGCCCCGGCCTCGTCCACACGGCACTGACCCGCCTGCCCCCGGCGTGGCGCCGCCTGGACGCCTACATCGCCGGCCGCACCAGCGTCGCCGGGATCATGACCACACCCGTCGCACGCACCGCCGCCGCCCTGGCCGACCGGCTCCCGTAGGCCCGGCACGGCGCCGCCGCCGGCGGGCGGGGACCGTAACCGGCCGGCGGCCGGGCGCGTTGCGTCAGTGACACCGTGCGCCGAACGGGCGACGGTCGGCACCACCTCGTGACAGGGAACAGGGGCGCGGAACCGATGGAGCGAGACGACCCGCACACCAGCAGCTCGGCGGCTCCCGCCCCGCCCGCCGTCGGCGTGTACGGGTTACGGGTGGCACGCGGTGCGCGGACCGTCCTCGACGACATCAGCTTCACCGTCCCGCGCGGTTCCATCGTGGGCCTGCTCGGTCCCAGCGGCTGCGGGAAGACCACCCTGCTGCGCTCCGTGGTCGGCATCCAGCGCGTCGACGAGGGGCAGGTGCAGGTCCTCGGGCACCCGGCCGGCTCCCGCGCCCTGAGCGCACGCGTCGGTTACGTCACCCAGGCGCCCTCGGTGTACGCGAGCCTCACCGTGCTGGAGAACCTGCGGTACTTCTCCGCCGCCCTGGGACTGCGCGGCTGGCGGCGCGAGGACGCGGTGGTCCGTGCCGTCAAGGAGGTCGAACTGGCCCCGTACGCCGACCAGGTCGTGAGCCGGCTCTCCGGCGGCCAGTACTCCCGTGTCTCGCTGGCCGTGGCGTTGCTGGAGGTGCCCGACCTGCTGGTGATGGACGAGCCGACGGTGGGCCTCGACCCGATGGTGCGCAAGGAGCTGTGGACGGTCTTCCGCCGCCTCGCGGACCGGGGCGCCACCCTGCTGGTGTCCAGTCACGTCATGGACGAGGCCGACCGCTGCGACCGCCTGCTGCTGATGCGGGACGGCCGGCTGCTCGCCTCCTGCGGACGCACCGAACTCCTGCTGCACACCGGCTGCCGCACCGTCGAGAGCGCCTTCCTGCGCCTGGTCGCCCCCCTCGACGGGAAGGAGACGCCCGGCCCCCTGCTGGACGGCGCGCTCCCCGGGGCACAGGCTTCCTTCTTCGCATCGGAGACGCGGCGATGATCCTGACCGCCCGGCCCCTGCCGTTCACCCCCAGCATCACGGCGGCGACCGCCCACAGAGTGCTGCAGCAGTTCTCCCGGGACCGCGGCAGCGCCGCGCTGATCCTGGTGATCCCCTGCATGCTGATGGTGCTGCTCAAGTTCATGTTCGACCACTCCGCGGGCAGTTTCCAGCGCATCGGCCCGCAGGTGTTCGGTATCTTCCCGCTGATCGTCATGTACCTGGTCGGGTCGGTGGCCACCCTGCGCGAGCGCACCTCGGGCACCGCCGAGCGGCTGCTGACCCTGCCGGTCCGCCCCCTGGACATCGTGCTCGGCTACGGCCTGGCCTTCACCCTCATGGCGCTGCTGCAGGCCCTGCTGTCCACCCTGCTCGCCGTGCAGGTGCTGGACCTGGACGTCAAGGGCCCCGCCTATCTCCTGGTGGTCATCGCCATGCTCGGCGCCCTGCTCGGCCTGGCGCTGGGCCTGCTGGTCAGCGCCTTCGCCGCCAACGAGTTCCAGGCCGTGCAGTTCCTGCCGGCCGGGGTGCTCCCGCAGTTCCTCGTGTGCGGCCTGTTCGTGCCCCGCGAGGAGATGCACGGCGTGGTCGCCGCCCTCGCCCGGTTCATGCCCATGACCTACGCCGTGCAGGCGGCCGGTGAGGCGGCGCGGCACAGCGGCGTCACCGGCGTGTTCCTCCGGGACGCCACGGTGATCCTGTTCTGCGTCATCGCCGTGCTGACCGCCAGCGCCGTCACCCTCAAGCGCTGAACGACGGCCCTTTCGTCCTGCGCGTCGCGCGAGGTGTCAGTACCGGCCCCGGCCGGCGGACGTGTCCCAGGCGAAGCCCCCGGAGAGCTGCCCGTCGGAGGGGAAGGAGAACGGGCCAAACCTGATGGGCTCGCCACCGGGCGGCGGATAGGACGTACGGGAGGCGGCGGCCTCCGTGTCCGGGCCGGGTGTGGCGGACGCGACGGCGAGCGTCCCGCACGCGGCCAGCACGACGGTGGCGACCGATACGACGGCGCCGCGGAAGAAGTTCGACATGAGTATTCCCCTTGTCTGAGTCGGGTGTTGGGGATGTCGGGGGTGTTCGACCGACGCCCGGAACTCTAGTAGCCGCTATTCGCGGTCACAGGGGAGAACGCTTTTCTTCCCCCTAACGTGGGCGGCGCAGAAGGGAGTGATATGCAATGCGCGATGTGCGCCTCAGTGAGCCGACAATTCATTGAGTTCGGCTCACCTGAACAGCTCGTTATATGCAGGATCGACCCGTCCATGAACCGAGGGGGTGGGCGGTGCGGGTGCCGCTGTCGTAGCTGCGCGCCTCGGTGAAACTGCCGGGTGCGGGGAGCGCGCCGTCGAGCACGTCCTCGGCGCCGGTCCAGTCCTGCGCGCGGTCCCGGCTGCGGGCCAGGGTCAGGTGCGGGTCCCAGGCGCCGGGGCGGTGCAGCGGGTTGAGGCGGCCCGTCCCCGGTGCGGCGCCGAGCAGCCGCCACACCGCGGCGTGCACGGCCAGCAGGGCCGGGTCCGGGTCCAGTCGCCACACCAGTACGCGGACCCGTCCCTCGTACCGGTGCAGGGCGGTGACGCGCAGCGGCGGGGGCGGTACCGACAGGACGCGGGCCAGCCGGGTCCACACCGGCGCGGGCAGGTCGTCACACGTGGCGAGGGTGAGGTGCGGCCGGTTGGTGGGGTGCCGGTGTCCCGCCTGGCTCGGCAGGCCCGCCGCGGCCAGCCGCTCCCAGGCCTCCCGTACCAGCCGGGAGCTGACCGGGTCCGGCAGCAACTCGATGGTGCGCATCCCGGCACCTTAGGTTCCGGCCGCGGAGATGTGCGGTCAGCCGCGCAGGCATCGACCGTGGCGCTCGCCGTGCACCTCGGCAGCCGTTGCATCGGAGAATCAGATCTTTCGCAACGGAAACATCTGTTGGACAGAACCCCGGGCGCGTCCAAGGATGTTTCCCGCGGTAGTGCGGTTCACGGGACACGGAGGCGCTACCGCCTTGAGCGGAGGCTGAACGTTGAGTGAAGAAACAGAAGTGGTCGTCGTCGGGGCGGGCCAGGCGGGTGTGGCGATGAGCGAGCACCTGACGGCCCAGGGCGTGCCCCACCTCGTCCTGGAGCGGCACCGCATCGCCGAGCGGTGGCGCTCCGAGCGGTGGGACTCCCTGGTCGCGAACGGGCCCGCGTGGCACGACCGGTTCCCGGGGCTCGCGTTCCCCGACGTCGCCCCCGACGCCTTCGCCTCGAAGGAGCAGGTCGCGGAGTACTTCGTCGCGTACGCCGAGAAGATCGGTGCCCCCGTCCGGTGCGGTGTCGAGGTGACCTCGGTGCGCAGGCACGCCGGCCGGCCCGGCTTCCGGGTCGAGACGTCCCAGGGCGCCGTCGACGCCCGCTTCGTCGTGGCCGCGACCGGACCGTTCCAGCGGCCCGTCATCCCGCCCGTCGTCCCGGACGGCGCCGTCCCCGCGCAGCTCCACTCCAGCGGGTACCGCAATCCGGAGCAACTGCCCGAGGGCGCGGTCCTCGTGGTCGGCGCCGGCTCCTCGGGGGTCCAGATCGCCGACGAGCTGCGCCGGTCGGGCCGCCGGGTGTTCCTCTCCGTCGGCCCGCACGACCGTCCTCCGCGCGAGTACCGCGGACGTGACTTCTGCTGGTGGCTCGGCGTGCTCGGACTCTGGGACGCGGAGACGCCCCCGCAGGGCGCCGCACACGTCACCATCGCGGTCAGCGGCGCCCGCGGCGGCCACACCGTGGACTTCCGCACCCTGGCCGCCGACGGCATCGAGCTCGTCGGCATGACCGCGTCCCACGCCGACGGGGTACTGCGCTTCGCGCCGGACCTCGCCACGAACATCGCGCTCGGCGACGCCAAGCACCTGGAACTGCTCCGGGCGGCCGACGCCTACGTGGAGCGCAACGGGCTCGACCTCCCGGAGGAGCCGGAGGCGCACGTCCTCGGGCCGGTCCCGGACAGCGCGGCGACGCCCCGGCTGGAGCTCGACCTGGCCGAGGCCGGCGTCACCTCCATCGTCTGGGCCACGGGCTTCACCACCGACTACGGCTGGCTCGAGGTCGACGCGTTCGACGAGAACGGCCGCCCGGACCAGCGGCGCGGCGTGTCCCGCGAGCCCGGCGTCTACTTCCTGGGCCTGCCCTGGCTGTCCCGCCGCGGTTCGAGCTTCATCTGGGGCGTCTGGCACGACGCCCGGTACGTCGCCGACCACATCACGACGCAGCGTGGGTACCTGGCCCACGGCACCACCGACCGGCCCGGCGCCGCGGCGGCGTCCCGGCAGAACTGAGGAGCGGACGATGACTTCCACCAGCGGAGGCCGGCAGGTGAAGGCCCCGATCGTGGCCGGCGGCCACACCCGGATCCGGCCCTTCAACACGCGCGACACCTATCCCGAGCAGAACCTCGACAACGACCTCTGCCAGGCCGTCGTCGCCGGCGACACGGTGTACGTGCGGGGCCAGATCGGCCAGGACCTCGACACCAGTGAGTCCGTGGGCGTCGGCGACGCCGAGGCGCAGGCCGAACGGGCCATGGCGAACATCAGGATGCTGCTCGAAGAGGCGGGCAGCCGGATGGAGCACCTGGTCAAGCTGACCATCTACCTGGTCGACCCGCGCTACCGCGAGGCGGTGTACCGCACCGTGGGCCGCTGGACCAAGGGTGTCCACCCCATCTCGACCGGTCTGGTGGTGTCGGCCCTGGCCCGCCCGGAGTGGCTGTGCGAGATCGACGCCGTCGCCGTGCTCCCGAAGGAGGAGCGGCGATGACCTTCTCCCTGGTGGTACGGGACGGCGCGCGGTTCGGCATCGTCGTCAGCTCCTCCAGCCCCGCGGTCGCGGCCCGGGTCGCCCACCTCAAGCCCGGGGTCGGCGCGGCGGCCTCGCAGAACGTCACCGACCCCACGCTCGGTGCGGAGCTGCTGGAGAGGCTGGCGGCCCACGGCGACGTGGAGCGGGCCCTGGCCGAGGTCACCGGCGCGGAACGGAACGCGGAGACCATCGCGTACCGGCAGCTGACCGTGGTGGGCCGCTCCGGGCCCGGCGTCGCCCACAGCGGCTCGCACACCCTGGGCACCCACGCCTCGGCCACCGCGGACGGTGCGGTGGCGGCCGGCAACATGCTGTCCGGCGAGCACATCCCCGGTGTCCTCCTCGACGCGTACGCCGCCGCCACCGGCGAGCTGGAGGAGCGGCTGATGGCCGCCCTGAAGGCCGCCGTCGACGCCGGCGGCGAGGAGGGGCCGGTGCGCTCCGCGGGCCTCGCGGTCGTCGCGGACGTGGACTGGCGGGTGACCGACCTGCGCGTGGACTGGGCCGACGACCCCGTCGACCGGCTCGCCGAACTGCTCGAGGTCTGGCTGCCGCAGCGCGACGACTACGTGCGCCGCGGCCTCGACCCCGCCTCCGCGCCCTCGTACGGCGTGCCGGGCGACCTGTGACGGCGCCCGTGACTTCCCTGAAGGAGGCCGCCCGGCACGAGGTCGACCGGCACGCCGAGGAACTGATCGGCCTGTCCGAGCGGCTGCACGCCGACCCGGAGACCGCATGGGAGGAACACCGGGCGGCGGCCGCCGTACCCGAGTTGCTCGACCGCGCCGGATTCGACGTCACCTCGTCCTACCTGGGCCTGGACACCGCCTTCCACGCCCGGTTCGGCAGCGGGCCCGTACGGATCGCGCTGTGCGCCGAGTACGACGCGCTGCCCGGCCTCGGGCACGCGTGCGGGCACAACCTCATCGCGGCGAGCTCGGTCGGCGCCGCGCTCGGCCTGGCCGCCGTCGCCGACGACGCCGGACTCACCGTCGAGGTCTACGGCACCCCGGCGGAGGAGGGCGGCGGCGGCAAGATCGAGATGCTCGACCGGGGCGCCTTCGCCGGGGTGGACCTCGCGATGATGGTGCACCCGGCGCCGGTCGACGTCGCCGAGGCCCGCCCGTTCGCGGTCAGCCACTCGAAGGTCACCTACACGGGCAGGTCGGCGCACGCCGCCGCCTACCCCGAGGCCGGGATCAACGCGGCCGACGCCTTCACCGTGGCCCAGGTCGCCATCGGGCTGCTGCGCCAGCAGCTGCCGGCCTCGGCGCGCGTGCACGGCGTGGTGACCCACGCCGGGGACGCCCCGAACGCCATCCCGGAGCGCGCGAGCGGACGCTGGTACGTGCGGGCCGAGACCCTCGCCGAACTGGCCGAGCTGGAACCGCGCGTCATGCGGGCCTTCGAGGCGGGCGCCCTCGCGACCGGCTGCGAACTGGAGATCGAGCCGGAGAGCAAGCCGTACGCGGAGTTCCGCACGGACGGGACGGCCCTCGGGCACTACCGCGCCAACGCCCTCGCCCTGGGCCGGGAGTTCGCGCCGCCCGGCGAGGCCGCCCGGATGAACCGCGCCTCCACCGACATGGGCAACGTCTCGCAGGCGGTGCCCGCCATCCACCCGTACATCGGCATCGGTTCCCTGCCCGCCACCAACCACCAGCACGAGTTCGCCGCGTACTGCGTGGGCGGGACGGCGCAGCGGGCCCTGCTCGACGGGGCGGTCGCGCTGGCCTGGACCGGGGTGGACCGCGGCACGCGGGCCGGGGGAGCGGCGGCCTGAGGGGGCGGCCGCAGCCGTGACACCGTGACGCCGTGGGCACCGACCGCCGCCCACGGCGTCACGGCGCCCCTGTTCGCCGGTGCCTGCCGCGCCGCATAGGGTCGGGCCCGGACACGGATCACAGGCGCAAGGGTCACGTATGACGTCACCGGTGGGTTTCACCCTCGTTCAGCTCCGCTACTTCCTGGTCGCCGCCGAACGCGGTTCGATGACCGAGGCATCGCTGGAGCTCCACATCGCGCAGTCCGCGGTCTCCGCGGCCGTCCACAACCTGGAGCGCGACCTGCGGGTGCAGCTGTTCATCCGCCGCAGGGGCCGGGGGCTGACCCTGACACCCGCGGGGGAGCGGCTCCAGGTGCAGGCGCGGGAGCTGCTGGCCCGCGCCCGCGAGATCGAACGGGAGGCCCGGGGGGACGGCGGGACCATCTCCGGGCCGGTGTCCCTGGGCTGTTTCGTGACCCTGGCCCCGTACTACCTGCCGCCCCTGTTCAGCGAGTGCACCCGGCGCTACCCGGAGATCGAGATCGAGGTGGTGGAGGCGGAGACGGACCAGCTCGTGCAGGCCCTGGGCGCGGGACGCATCGACTTCGCCCTCACCTACGACCTCGGTCTGGCACCCGAGACGGAACTGCGCAGCGAGACGATCGCCCGCGCCCCCGCCTACGTCATCGTCCCGGCCGACCACCCACTGGCCGGCCGGGGCGAGGTGGAGCTGGCCGAGCTGTCCGCGGAACCCCTCGTCCTGCTCGACCTGCCCCACAGCCGTGACTACTTCCGCTCGCTGGTGACCGCCACCGGCACCGCGCCCGACGTCCGCTACCGCACCCAGAGCTACGAGACCGTGCGCTCCCTGGTGGCCCGCGGCCTCGGCTACTCGGTCCTGAACCAGCGCCCGGCGACCGGCCAGACCTACGGCGGCGGCGAGATCGCGGAGCTGGAGCTGCGGGACGGCAGCCCTCCGCTGGAGGTCAAACTGGCCTCGGTGGAGGGCATGACCCAGACCGCCCGCGCCCGCGCGGTCATGGAGCTGCTGCGGGAGATCGCCGCGCGCGGCGCCAGGGACTGAGCCGCGAGCCGGCCCGTCCGGCGACGGCGCCGCGTCAGGGAATCGGCATCTGTCGATCAGATGACTTCCATCGAAAAACTCGGCTTGATCGATTCGCGGCTTCCGCTTTAGATGTGTGCGAGACGAGAGTGACGCTTTGGCGAACAGGCGCCGAACGCACCGTTCCGGCACCGGGAGAAATCGATGGGTCGAAGGAAAAGAGGTGCGGCGACGGCCGCGCTCCTGGCCGTCATGTTCTTGTTGGCGGCCTGCACGTCGAGTGGAGACGAAGGCGCGCGGAATTCCTCGAAGCTGACCCTGGGCACGGTGGTGGACATCGCCTCCTACGACCCCGCGCAACTGCGCTACGACGGCGAGTACCCCCAGTTGTGGTCACCCGTGTACGACACCTTGCTGCTGCGCGGGTCGGACAGTTCCCTCTCGCCGAACCTGGCCACCGAATGGTCGTACAATTCCGCGAACACGATCCTGTCCCTGACACTGCGCGACGGGGTGGAATTCACCGACGGCACCCCGTTCGACGGAGCCGCGGTGGCCGCCAACATCGAGCACTTCCGGGCGGGCACCGGCCACGACAACTACCTCTCCGGTTCCCTCGCCGGCGTGGACGTGCTCGACGCCACGCACGTGCGGATCCGGCTCAGCGAACCCGACCCGACCCTGCTGAACAGCCTCAGCGGTTCACTCGGCGCGATGGCCTCGCCGTCCGCACTCGGCAAGGCGTCCCTCGCGACGCAGCCGGTCGGGTCCGGCCCCTATCTGCTCGACAGCGGCCGCACGGTCCGCGGGGACAGGTACGTCTTCACCCGCAACCCCGCGTACTGGAACGCCGAGGCGTGGCCCTACGACCAGATCGAGATGCGGGTCCTGTCCGACGTGAGCGCCCGGCTGAACGCGCTCACGACGGGCCAGATCGACGGGGCGCGCCTCAACATCGACGTGATGGACTACGCCGAGCGCAGCGGCGTCGACATCCACCCCAACCGGGTCGACTGGGTGGGACTGGCCATCCTGGACCGCGAGGGGAGGGTCGCGCCGGCCCTCGCCGACGTCCGCGTCCGGCAGGCGATCAACCTCGTGTTCGACCGGCAGGGCATGCTCGACGCGCTCGGCCTGGGACAGGGCCGGGTCAGCGAGCAGATCGTCGGGAGCAACAGCCCGGCCTACGATCCCGAGCTGGACGGCACCTACGGCCATGACGTCGAGCGGGCACGCGAGCTGATGGCGGAGGCCGGCTGGAGCGAGGGCTTCCGCATCCCGATGATGGACTACTCGCGGTACCGCACGTACCAGCCCTTCGTCGAACAGGCCCTGGCGACGATCGGCATCGAGATCGACTGGCGGTCCCTGCCCGACGAGCGGGCCATCGACGCCCAGTTCAGCGGCGAGTACCCGATCCTCATCCTGGGCCAGCAGGCACCGACGTCGGCCTGGGACGGACTCGGCATCGCCTACGACAACGCGCTCAACGTCTTCGACAGCTCCGACCCCGAGTTCGGCCGGCTCATGGAGACCGCGCGCACCACGAGCGGGGACGAGCAGGTGGCGGCGTTCAAGAAGGCCAATGCCTGGCTCGTGGAGAACGCGTGGTTCGCACCCTGGTACCACTCCGACCTGATCTACGCCACGGACCCGCGGACGGCGGTCCAGCCCGAGGCCGGCGTCGCGGGACCGCCCCTGCGCTCCTACGCCCCGAAGCGCTGAGATCCCGAAGCGGTGAGAGAGCCCGTTGCCCGACCGGTCACCCGAACGCAAGGACATAACGCGTGATCCGCTACCTCTGCAGACGCCTCGCCTTCGGCGCCGCTCTGCTCGCGCTCGTCACGAGCGCCACGTTCTTCGCCGTCTACGGCAGCAGTGACACGGTCGTCCGCTCGCTCGTCGGTGAGCAGGCCTCCGCGGAGCAGATCGCCGAGCGGACCGCCGAGCTGGGCCTGGACCGCCCGGTCCAGGAGCAGTTCGGAGACTGGGTGGCGCACGCCGTCACCGGCGACCTCGGCACCTCGTACTTCACCTCGGAGCCGGTCACCCAGGCGATCGGCAACCGGCTGTCCGTCACCCTCACCCTGATGATCTGCTCGATGGTGGTCCTGGCCGTCGTGAGCGCCGTGCTGGGTGTCCTCGCCGCCGTCCGCCGGGGCGGCGTGGTGGACCGGGCGCTGCAGATCGTCACCGAGACCCTGAGCGCGGTCCCGAAGTTCTGGCTCGCCCTCATGCTCGTCATCGCGCTGGCCATCAACCTGAGGCTCTTCCCGGCCACCGGTTACGCCCCGATCAGCGACGGCGTCGGCGCCTGGGCGCTCGGCATCGTCCTGCCCACCGCGGCCATCGTGCTCGGCGAGCTCCGCATCACCTCCATGGTGCGCGGCGCGGTCTCCGACGAACTGGACAAGCCCTACGTGCGCACCCTGCGCTCGCGGGGGCTGTCCGAGTCCGAGGTGCTCTTCCGCCACGTACTGCGCAACGCGGCGCCGCCGTGGCTGTCACTGCTGTCGATGAAGGTGGTGGCGCTCTTCAGCGGCGTCGTCGTCATCGAGAAGGTCTTCGCCGTGCCCGGCATCGGTTCACTGGCGACCGACGCGGCGACCAGCGGCGACATCCCCATCCTCATGGGCGTGGTCGTCACCACCGTCGCCATCATCTTCGTCGTGTACCTGGTCTTCGACCTCGTGCAGGCGTGGCTCAACCCGAAGGTGCGTCTGACGTGAGCATCGAGACCACTGCCGCCGCCGGCGGACCCACCCGCCCCGGCGCCTTCCGCCGCTTTCTCTCCAACCCGCTCGGCGTGGCCAGCGCGGTCCTGCTGCTCGCCGTAGTCGTCATGAGCGTGCTGGCCCCCTGGATCGCACCGCACGACCCGACGACACCCGCACTCGACCAGGTCAACTCCGCCCCGAACGCCACGTACCTGCTGGGCGGCGACGGCGCGGGCCGTGACGTGCTCAGCCGGCTGATCTGGGGCGGCCGGGCCACCCTGACCGGCGCCGCCGTGGTCGTCGTGGTGGCCGCGCTGGTGGGCGTCGTGACCGGACTGCTGGCGGCCTACCTCGGGCGCTGGATGGACGGTCTGCTGACGTGGGTGTCCGAGGCCTTGCTGGCCATCCCGAGCCTGATCGTGCTGATCGCCCTGTACGGCGCCATCGGACCCAACGTGCCCGTCTCCATGACGGTGTTCGGCGTCCTCATCTCGCCGTTCCTCTACCGCCTGGTGCGCGCCATGGCACTGGAGGTGAAGAGCGAGGCCTACGTCGAGGCCGCGCAGGTCTCCGGCGTCTCCCCGCTGCGCATCGTGTTCCGGCACATCCTCGTGGTCATCCGCGGGCCGATCATCGTGATGCTCGCCGACATCACGGCCACCGCGATCGGCATCCAGGCCAGCCTCGAGTTCCTGGGCCTCGGCAGCGTCAACTCCGTGACCTGGGGCTCCATGATCCAGGACGCGTTCGTCGCCATCTTCCGGACCCCGCTGAGCGTCGTCTGGCCGGGCCTGCTGCTCACGATCACGGTCGGCTCCTTCGCTCTGCTGGGCAACGCCGTGCGCGACGCGCTCGTCCCCACCGCCACCGTGTCGAAGAAGGCCCGCGCCCGTGCCGCGTCCGCGCTCGAGGCCGCGGCCGCCGGCAAGGGCGGGACCGCCGGCAAGAGCGGGACCGCCGGCAAGAGCGGATCCGATGGCAGGAGCGGGGCCGCCGCGGAGCCGGTCGCCGACGCGCTGCTCGACGTATCACAACTCACCGTCGCCTACCCGAACGGTGACGGCCTGCGCACCGTCGTCGACGGGGTGTCGTTCTCGGTCAGGCGCGGCGAGGTGCTCGGCCTCGTGGGGGAGTCCGGCTCCGGCAAGAGCCAGTGCGTGTTCTCCGTGCTCGGACTGCTGCCGCCGCAGGCCGTCGTCCACGCCGGCCGGATCGCCTTCGACGGGACCCCGACGACGGCGGAGACGGTCGCCCGGCTGCGCGGCAGGCGCATCGCCTACGTGCCGCAGGAGCCGATGAGCAACCTCGACCCGCTGTGCACCATCGGCTCCCAGCTGACCGTGCCCATGCGGCGCGTACTGGGGCTGAACCGGGAACAGGCCCGCGGACGGGCGCTGGAGCTGTTGGACCGTGTCGGCATCCAGGAACCGGAGCGCGTGTTCACCCTCTACCCGCACCAGATCTCGGGCGGCATGGCCCAGCGCGTGCTCATCGCGGGCGCCGTCTCCACCGACCCGGACCTCATCGTCGCCGACGAGCCGACGACCGCGCTCGACGTCACCGTGCAGGCGGACATCCTGGACCTGCTGCGCGACCTGCAGCGCGAACGCGACATGGGCCTGCTGCTGGTCACCCACAACTTCGGGGTCGTCGCCGACATCTGCGACCGGGTCGTCGTCATGCGCGGCGGAACCGTCGTCGAGGAGGGGAACACGGAGACCCTGTTCGCCGACCCGCGGCACGACTACACCCGAGGGCTGCTCGACGCCTCGCTCGACGCGGCCGAGCCACGCCGGTACACCGCCCCGGTGGCGACGCGAGCGGAAGGAGCGCTGTCATGAACGAGACCGAACAGCGGAGTGGCGCGGTGAGTGAGGACGTGCTCCTGGACGTGCGCGGGGTGAGCGTCGAGTACCGCGTACGGGGCGGCGGGCGCCGCCGCACCCGCGTCCTGGACGACGTCTCGCTCACGGTCCGGCCCGGCGAGACCGTCGGCCTCGTGGGCGAGTCCGGCTCCGGCAAGTCCACGCTCGGCCGGGCCGTCCTCGGGCTGGCGCCGCTCGCCGCGGGGGAGGTCCGGCTCGACGGCCGCGTGATCAGCGGCCTGACCGGGGCCGCCCGCCGCCGGCTCGCCGGTGACCTGCAGGTGGTGTTCCAGGACCCG
Source organism: Streptomyces sp. CRN 30 (assembly GCF_034105845.1). Taxonomy (NCBI): domain Bacteria; kingdom Bacillati; phylum Actinomycetota; class Actinomycetes; order Kitasatosporales; family Streptomycetaceae; genus Streptomyces; species Streptomyces sp. CRN 30. The sequence continues at coordinate 26,139 of NZ_JAVRHI010000364.1, forward strand.
CAGGGCTCGCTCAATCCCGCGATGACGGTCCGCGACATCGTCCTGGAGCCGGTCGTCGCCGCGGGCACCGAGCCGGCCGACGCCGAACGGGACCTGCGCACCCTGCTGGACCAGGTGCACCTGCCCGCGGACGCCCTCGACCGCTATCCCTCGGAGTTCAGCGGCGGCCAGCGCCAGCGCATCGCGATCGCCCGCGCGCTGGTCCGGCGGCCGAAGCTGATCGTCTGCGACGAGATCGTCAGCGCCCTGGACCTCACGACCCAGGCCCGCATCCTCGACCTGCTGGTGGAGATCCAGGAGCGGACCGGCGTCGCGCTGCTGTTCACCTCGCACGACCTCGGTGTGATCCGCGCGATCTCGCACCGGGTCGCCGTACTGTTCCGCGGCAGCCTGCTCGAGTTCGGCGACGTGCGCGACGTGACCGGCGAGCCGCGCGACCCGTACACCCGCCGCCTGCTCATGGCCGCTCCGGTCGCCGACCCCGGGCGCCAGCGCGAGCGCCGCGCCGCCTACCGCGCCGAGTTCCCCCTCGCGACGGCGGGCCGGTGACCACCTCCCCTCCGGCCGCCTCCCCACCCCTAGGAGCCCTCGCAGTGCAGCCCGAGAACCAGCCCGCCGACCAGCCCGTGCCGACGCCCGACGAGCGGCTCGCCGCACTCACCGAGGACGAGAAGATCCAGCTCGTCTCGGGCAACGGCATGTGGCGCACCCACTCCGTCCCGCGCCTCGGCGTGGCCTCGGTCGTCATGGCCGACGGCCCCAACGGGCTGCGTTTCTCCAGGGAACAGGCGGCGGACGGACCCGAGGCGGGGGCCGACTTCGCCGACTTCATCAGCCTGGTCACGCGCCGCGGTGAGGCGGCCGCCGCCGAGCGCGGCCCCGAGCCCGCCACCTGCTTCCCGACCGCGTCCACGGTGGGCACCTCCTGGGACCCGGAACTGGCGCGCGCCCTCGGCGACGCGTTCGCCGCCGAGTGCCGCTCGTTCGGGGTCGGTGTCCTGCTCGGACCCGGCATGAACATCCGCCGCACGCCGCTGGCGGGCCGGACCTCCGAGTACTACTCCGAGGACCCCCTGCTCACCGGGGTCATGGCGGCCGGCGTGACGCGGGGGCTGCAGGAACGCGGCGTCGGGGCGTGCATCAAGCACTTCGCCGCCAACAACTCCGAGATCGAGCGCACGTCGATGGACTCGATCATCGACGAGCGCGCCCTGCGCGACATCTACCTGCGGGCGTTCGAGCGCGTGGTCCGTGACGCGGAGCCGTGGGCGGTGATGAGCTCCTACAACCGGCTCAACGGCACGCAAGCGGCACAGCACCCGTGGCTGCTCACCCAGGTGCTGCGGGACGAGTGGGGTTACGACGGCCTGGTCGTGTCGGACTGGCACGGCATCACCGACCGGCCCGCGTCCGTGCTCGCCGGCAACGACCTCGACATGCCGGAGAGCCCGCAGCGCATCGCGCGACTGCGCGCGGGCGTGCACTCCGGCGCGGTGCCCGGCAGCGCACTCGACCGTGCCGCGAGCCGGGTGCTCCAGCTGGCCGACCGGGCGAGCACCCACGCGAGCGAGCCCGTCCCGTTCGACACCGGGGCCCACCACGACCTCGCCCGGCGCATCGCACGCGCCGGCACCGTACTGCTGGCCAACAACGGCACGCTGCCCCTCGACGCGGACAGCACCACGGACGTACTGGTCCTGGGCGCGGGAGCGGCCGAACCCGTGATCCAGGGCTTCGGCAGCGCCCGCATGCGGCCGACCCGGGTGGACGTGCCGCTGACGGAGATCGAACAGCGGGCCGGCGGCGCCGTCCGTCACCTCGCCGGCGTCCCGGCCGGTGCGCACACCGAGGACGAGCGGCGGGCCGCGCTGCGCGAGGCCACCGAGGCGGCGGCCCGGAGCGGCGTCGCGATCGTGTTCGCCCACACCCCGCAGAACTCCGACGGCGAGAACGCCGACCGCGCCGACCTCTCGCTGGACGCGGGTTACGACGAGCTCATCGCGGCGGTGGCGGCGGCCGCGCCGCGCACCGTCGTCGTCCTCACCGTCCCGGACGCCGTCACCATGCCCTGGCTGTCCGACGTCGACGCGGTCCTCGTCCCGTTCTACGCCGGGCAGGGGATGGGCTCGGCGGTCGCGTCACTGCTCTTCGGCGAGGACTCGCCCGCCGGCAAGCTCACCACGACCTTTCCGCAGCGGCTCGCCGACGTCCCGGCCTTCCTGGGCTATCCCGGCGAGGGCGGCCGGCACGTCTACGTCGAGGGCGCCCTCGTCGGCTACCGGGGCTACGACGAGCGCGACACCGCTCCGCTGTTCCCCTTCGGGTTCGGGCTGTCGTACACGACCTTCGCGCTGTCGGAGGTCACCGTCGACCGGGACACGCTCTCGGACGGCGAGTCGCTCACCGTGTCCGTACGCGTCCGCAACACCGGGGCCCGCGCCGGCGCGGAGGTCGTCCAGGTCTACGCCCGGCCGGAACGCCCCCGGGTGCGGTCGGGCCCGCGGGAGCTCGTCGGATTCGCCCGCGTCGAGCTCGCTCCGGACGAGGAGCGCACGGTCACGATCCCCGTCACCGCCGACGACCTCGCCCACTGGGACGTCACCCGGGCCCGCCGCGTGCTCGACGACGGCCCCCTGCACCTCCTGGTCGGTACGTCCTCGCGCGACCTGCCGCACGACGTGACCGTGACGGTGCGCACCGACGTGCCCCGGTGGAAGCCGCTGCGCCGCCACACCGCTCCCGCCGCCGCCCTGGGCAATCCGGTCGCGCGCCGGGCCGTGGCCGGCCTGCTGGCCCGGCATCTCGACGTCGACGCGGACACCGCCGACGGACTGCTGCAGGAGTGCCGACGCTCCTTCGTGAACGTCTTCGACACCGTGGCCAACCGGTTCCGGCTGGTGCTGGACGAGACGGAGATCGCACAGGTGATTGACCAGGTCGCGGCAGACGAGGAGGTTCTTCACCCGGTGGTGTGAACTGTCGGCGCGGTTCCGTGCTTTCTCGTCCTCGGGGGTGCTGGCGGCGCGGGCGGCGTGCCTAGACTCCGCGCACATGTCGCTGTGGCTGCTCAATCATCTCGGCACCTTCACCCTCACCGTGGTCGTGGTCGGCGGCACCGTCATACTGGCCGTCGCCGGCAGTGTGACGGTGCGGCGCAGATGCCCCGCGGTCGTCGAGGGCGAGCACAACGACATGGTCGGGGTGACCCTGGGGATGTTCGGCGCGATCTACGGGATCATCCTCGCCTTCGTCATCGTCACCCTCTGGACGCAGATGGAAGCCACCCAGACCATCATCGCCTCCGAGGCCACCGACGCGGCACTCATCGCCCGTGACGCCGCCGCCTTCCCGCCCCCGGTCCACGACCGCGTCTCCACCGCGATCAGCGGCTACGTCCACGCGGTCGTCGAGGACCAGTGGCCCCGGATGCGTGCGGGCCAGCCGAGCTACGGGGCCACGGAGGTCCACCTGCGAGCCGCCTTCGAGGTGCTCCAGACCTACGAGCCGAAGACCGAGCGCGAGCAGATCTTCTACCAGGAGGCCGTCACCCACCTCAACGACATCGCCGCCCAGCGCCGCGCCCGCCTGACCATGGCGGAGCAGCAACTGCCCCCGCTGCTCCAGGTGCTGGCCTTCGGCGGCGCGCTCGTCCTGATCCCGCTGACCTTCCTGTACGGCATACGGAGCGTGGTCATCCAGCTCCTCTTCGTCGCCTCGGTCGCGGTCCTCATCGGCTTCAGCCTGCTGCTGGTCCTCGTCCTGGACCGTCCCTTCGCCGGCGAACTCAGCGTGAGCCCGGCCCCGTACCGGCAGGGAGCCCTCTCGCAGTACTGGACGTCCTGACCGGGCCGTCACGAGGGCGGTGACGAGGGCCTCCGCCGGCTGCTCGTGGTGATGATGTTGGATGGCCGGTGTGTGTAGTACGCATCGGAAATCCGGATGCCGGTGCCTGAGGAAAGAGTGCTGATCATGAGTGTCGAGCAGGGGTACGTGCAGGTGTCGGGGCCGCGGCAGTTGCGGGCGACGGCCGAGGCCGCGGAGGTACGGCCCGCACCGGACGGCGTGGTCGTCGACATCACGTTCTGCGGCATCTGCGGAACGGACGTCCACGGGTACACCGACGGGCACATGCTGCCGCCGGCCGTCTTCGGTCACGAGTGGACCGGGGTGATCAGCGCCGTGGGCGACGAGGTCACCGGGCTGACCGTCGGCGTGCGTGTGGTGGGCGGGGTCGGACCCGCGTGCGGCACGTGCCGCCAGTGCGCGGCCGGCCATGCGCGGCAGTGCGAGACGGCCTTCGCCGAGGCGAACGGCGTGGACGAGGCGGCTCCGGCGCACGGCGGCTTCGGCACCCGGCTGCGGGTGTCGGCGCGCCGGGTCATCCCCGTGCCGGAGGGCGTCACGGACGTCGAGGCGGCCCTGGTGGAGCCCGCGACCGTCGCCTTCCACGCGGTGCGCCGTACGGCCATGGAGCTGGGGTCGGTCGTCGTCGTGCAGGGCGCCGGGCCGATCGGCCTGCTCACCGCCCAGCACGCGCGCAACGCCGGTGCCGGACGGGTCGTCGTCTCCGAGCCGTCGGCCGCACGCCGCGCCACCGCCGAGAAGCTCGACTTCCCGGACGTGGTGGCTCCGGAGGAACTCGCGCCGCTGTTGATGGAGATCACGGACGGGCTGGGCGCCGACGTGCTCTTCGAATGCACCGGCGTTCCCTCGCTCCTGCAGCCCTCGGCGGAGCTGGTCCGACGCGGCGGCACCCTCGCCCTCCTCGGCTACCCGACGGCCGACTCGACGGTCAGCTACGCGGACTGGCAGACGCGGGAACTCACCGTCATCGGATCGCTGGCCTACAACCACGAGGACTTCCTGGGGACGCTCCGCGCCATCGCGGGGAAGCGCGTCGACGTGGCCTCCCTGCACACGGGCACCATCGGACTGACCGAACTGGGCGCCATGCTCGAGGAACTCGACTCGGGCCACAGCAGCCACACCAAGGTACTGGTCGACCCCCGCGGCTGAGTTCGTTCTCGCGTTCTCTCCGCCGGAGCGGCACCGTTCCATCATGCGGAGGGGCGCTGCACGGTTCGTTGCAGTGCACCCTGCAGCGGCGACCCGGTAGCGGCCATGGATCACGAGCGACCTCCGGGGCCGACCAGCGCCATGCGGAGGGCGCGGGAGGAGAACGCGATGACCAGTGTCATCGCGGCGAGCAGACCGCTCGTCCACAGCGGCCCAAGGTTTCCGGCAGCGGTGCCGAGGGTGGTCGCGGCGATGAGCGGACCGACGGCGGCGCCCACGTTGAGTGCCGCGGTCGCGTACGAGCCGGCCATGGTCGGGGCACCCGCGGCCTCGTAGAGGACTCGCGTGATCAGCGTGCTGCCCAGCGCGAAGGACAGCGCGCCCAGCACGAACCCGAGGAGGCACAGGGCGACCGGCTGGTCGGCCAGTACCGCCAGGGCCGGCCAGCCGACGACCAGCAGCGGACCAGCGACCGCGACGACCTGACAGGGACGCCGGTCGGAGAGCCGGCCGGCGACGGTGACGCCGACGGAGGAACCGGCACCGAAGAGCACCAGGACGACGGGGACCCACAGTTCGCCCAGTCCGGCGGTGTCGGTCACGACGGGGGCGAGGTAGGTGAAGCTCCCGAACGTCGCCGCGTTCACCAGCGCGCCGAGCAGCATCACCAGGAGCAACCGCACCCTGGCGAGCTGGGCGAGCTCCGCGCGCAGGGCCGGCCCGCCCGTCGCTTCCGGGAGATCCAGGACACTTCGACTCGGGAACCCTTTCAGGATGCCGAGAACCGCGGGCAGGCAGAGAACGGCTACGGCCCAGAACGTGGCCCGCCAGCCGAGCACCGTACCGAGCACCGACCCACCGGGAACACCGATGATCGTGGCCACCGTCGTGCCGGACAGCAGCACCGCCAGCGCGCGCCCCTTCTTGTCGGGCGGGACCAGCGTGGCGGCGGCCGTCAGGGCGAAGCCGAGGAACCCCGCGTTGGCCAGTGCGGCGACGACGCGGGTGACGAACAGGACCGGGAAACTCGTGGTGACGGCGCCCACGGCGTGGGCTGCCGCGAAGACGGCGGTGAATCCGAGGAGACCGGCTCGCCTCGGCCAGGTGCGGGACAGCGCTGCCACCAAGGGAGCGCCGACGACCATGCCGATCGCGAAGGCCGAGGTGAGCCCGCCCGCTGTCCCGACGGTGACGCCGAGATCCGAGGCGATGTCCGGCAAGAGGCCGGCGAGCATGAACTCCGAGGTGCCCATGGCGAAGACCGCCATGGCAAGCAGATACAGCGGGAGGGGCATCGAGTGGCTCCGAGAGGAGGTGAGGAGAGACAGGAGGCAGTCGTCTCGTCACCGCAGCCGGCCCCGACGGCACACTCGTCCCACCGCGGAACGCGGTGCGACGGCAGGGCTATGAGCTCAGTGGCGCAGGGGGCTGACGGCGTGACCGGAAGCCCCCACCTTGTCTGACTCAGGACTCGACATGCCCTGCACGCTACCCGACCGCTACCCGGATGGGCACGTCGGTTCCACCGGCGCGGGCACGGGCATGGGCACGTGCACGTGCACGTGCGATCATCACCCCAAGAGCTCGGAGTGACGCCGCTGTCCCGTTGGCCTGTTGACTGCCGACCATGGCATGAGCGGCTCGGACCGGAGCGACCACAGATGGATGCGCGGCGCCTGGGGGTGGGCATGGAGGACAGCGGGACAAGAGGTGTCCGCGGGATGCGCACGCGTGCCGAGCGGCTGACGGAAGGGCTGACCGTCACCGTGGCGTCGGTGCTCTCGGTCGTTCTGCTGGTCGGCCCTGCGGTCGTCTTCCGCAACAGCGCCTGGCGCGCGGTCACGGAGGCCGGCGCCACCGCGTTCAGCCGGCTCGCGGTGCCGGTGATCCTCTTCGTGCTCGTCGCGTTGCCGTTCGTCCTGGCCCACCTGGTGTTCCGCTCGGGCCGGGGCAAGGGCGGGGAGCGACTGACGGCGGCGGTACCGGCAGCCCTGACGCTACTCGGTTCGTCCGCCGTGTCGTTCGCGACCCTGTGTCTGATCGCCGTGTACGCGGACTGACCGCAGGGCGGCTCGAGCGCCGGTCGTCTGTGACTGCGATGCTCCGTCACGCTGTCGAGCATCGACTTCGACGATGCGTACGCGGCCATGAACGGGCCGGTCTGCAGCGGCTCTGCTCATGCACGACGCGGTACGCGTGCTCAGTTCCCGTCGCCGCGCGGGCGATCGCGGTTCTTGACCGCTTGCTCGATCTTGAACGCGATGGCGGTGAACGCCTCGATCTCGTCCGGCGTCAGGTCCATGACGGAGTACTCCTCCAGGGTCTGCCACATGGCCGCGATCGGCTGCCTCATGGCGCGCCCCTTGTCGGTGAGCCGGACGACCATCGCCCGCCGGTCGTGCTCGGCCGGCTCGCGGGTGACCAGGCCGGCGTCCTGCATCCGGCGCAGGGACTTGGAGACGGTGGAGTGGTCCAGACCGACACTCTCCAGGAGCTCGGACTGACTCTGGCCGTCCCGGTCGAACAGCTGCATGAGCAACAGCTCCTGGCCCGGGTGCAGTTGCATGTCGCGGAGCATGGCGGACGCGTAGCCGCGGTGGGCCCGGGCGAGCTGGAAGACCGCGTAACTCAGGCGTCCGTCGCGCGCCGTGCTGGGAGTCCTGGCTGCGGGGTCGGTCATCGTTGTTCCTCGAGAGGTGTGAGTGGGTGGTCGGTGCAGCCCGTCGCGCCGCCGCCGTGCCGGGCTGGGTAGGTGACCCCGGCCGTCGGGGGAAGGCCGGGGTCACCTCGGTGGTGATCCGTGAGGGAGAAGGTGCCGACGGCGGTCGGCGTCCCCGGAGCGTTCGGCATGAGTGCTCTCCTTCGCGATGTATTCGATCACGGGGAGCGAGCGGCGGCCGCAGGGCCCCGGTGGGCAGGCGGGGGACGCGCCCGCCCACCGGGGTTCAGGCCACGGTGAGGACGAGCTTGCCGCGGTTGTGGCCGGCGTCGCTGACCCGCTGGGCCTCGGCGGCCTCGCTGAGCGGGTAGGCGGCTCCCACGGTGGTCACCAGCTCGCCGTCGGCGGCCTTCCGGGCGAGCTCGGCCAGCCGCGTCGCCGACCTGCGCTGGGGGCCTTCGGCGAAGACGATGCCCAGCTGTGCGGCGCGGAAGTCGGCGGTGGTGACGATCCGGTCGGTGGTGCCGCGCAGGGTGATGGAGTCCTCCAGGGCGCCCTTCCCGGCGGCGTCGAACACGGCGTCCACACCCTGCGGGGCGAGCGCGCGGACCCGTTCGACCAGGTTCTCCCCGTAGACCAGCGCGGTGGCGCCGAGCGAGGTGACGTAATTCTGGTTGGCCGGGCCGGCGGTGCCGATGACGCGTGCGCCGCGGGCGACGGCGAGCTGGACGGCGACGGTGCCGAGTGCTCCGGAGGCGCCGTGGATCAGCAGGGTCTCGCCGGCCTTGACGTCCAGCAGGTCCAGGACCCGTTCGGCGCCGTCGCTCGCCACCGGCAGCGTGACCGCGGAGGTCCAGTCGAGTCCGGCGGGCTTGGGGGCGAGGACGGTGGCGTCGGCCAGGGCGTACTCGGCGTAGGAGCCGGTTTCGGACCAGCCCAGTACCTCGTCGCCCACCTTGAGTTCATCGACGCCCTCACCCACGGCGTCGACGATTCCGGCGATCTCCCCTCCGGGGACGGCGGGCAGCGTGGTGGGGAAGATGGCCTCCATGATCCCGGAACGGATCTTCCCGTCCACCGGGTTGACGCCGACCGCCTTGATGCGGACGCGTACCTGGCCGGGCCCGGGCTGCGGGACCTCGACCTCCGCCTCGTGCAGGACCTCGGTGCCGCCGAACCGGTCGAAAACGATGGCCTTCATGACTACTCCTCAGTCGAGCGATGCGATGCGATGAGCGGTGCCGAGCCACTTAGGTGGCTGGACACATAAAACTTAACAGGGATTGCGTGGCTAGCCAAGTATTTGTGTGAGCGGGATCGGGATCGGGATCGCGGTGCGAGAGTGCGTCGGGTGGGGCGACCCGCTGGAGTGCTGGGTCGGTCTCGACCGGGAAGGCCCTCGGACGCTGACGACATGTGAAGCTGTCCCCATGGATCACACGAACACGAACGAGTTAAGGGCCAGGCTGCAGACCGATCGGCCGCACTCCGCCCGTGTCTGGAACTACCTGCTGGGCGGCAAGGACAACTATCCCGTCGACAGCGAGCTCGGCGACGTCATCCTCACCACGTTCCCGGAGTTCGCGTCCGTCGCGCGGCTGCAACGGACGTTCCTGGCACGGGCTGTCGACTTCCTGGTACGTGAGGCGGGCATCCGGCAGTTCCTCGACATCGGTACCGGACTGCCCACCGCGAACAACACGCACGAGCTGGCCCAGCGCATCGCGCCACAGAGCAGGATCGTGTACGTCGACAATGACCCCCTCGTCCTGATGCACGCTCAGGCGCTCCTGACCAGCACCGCCGAGGGAGCATGCGCCTACGTGGACGCTGATGTGCGCGACCCGGCGCGGATTCTGGCCGAAGCGTCCACCACCCTGGATCTCGACCGCCCGGTCGCTCTGACCATGCTGGGCATCATGGGGCAGATCGCCGACGCCGACCGTCCGGCGGACCTGGTGGCCGCCCTGTTGTCGGGCCTGCCCTCCGGCAGCTATCTCGCCCTGAGTGACGGCACGAACAACAGTGATGCGCTGAACAGGGCGGTGGAGGCCTACAACCAGCAGTCGGCGCACACCTACCATCTCCGGTCCCCGCAGGAGATCGGTTCCTTCTTCGACGGCCTGGATCTCGTGCCGCCCGGAGTCGTGTCCAGTGCCGCCTGGCGCCCGGATCCGAGCCGACCTCCGGAGACCACGGCGGAGGTCGCCTTCTGCGGCGTCGCACGCACACCCTGACCACCCGTCCGAGCAGGACGGCGATGGTCATCGGCCCGACGCCGCCGGGTACTACCGGATTGATCGGAAGGTGGCAGGGGTATCCGCGGTGACGGGCGGGACGAGGGGGACGGGGACGCGTTGCGAGTAGGAGTAGGAGTAGGAGTAGGAGTAGGAGTGGTGGCACCAGGTGCCGGTGCGTCCGGTGGTGCTGACGTGTCCCTGAGCAGGCCCAGCATGCGCCGCAGCTGGATCATCGCGTCCCGCCCCGTCTCCGATATCGCGTCGAACGCGGCCTCGGCTCGTTCCGGTGCGGTACGGATCGCCACGGGTCCCGCCTCGGCCTGGACGATCATGAGGCTGACGGCGTGCGAGAGGACGTCGTGCGTCTCCCGGGCGATCCGTGCCCGCTCACGTGCCACTGCCTGTTCCGCCTCGATGCGCCGGGTCACCTCGAGCTGGCGGGCGCGGTCCTCCACGGCTCTGACGTAAGCCTGACGGGTGTCGCTGAGCCGGCCGAACGCGTAGGCGGCCGCGAACACGAACAGGCTGAGGAGCAGTTCCCCGGCCTGCCCGGTGTTGAGCGCGACGGAGGGGAAGACGACCGCTGTCACCAGGGCCGCGACGGCGAGCCGTCTGCGCGAGTGCATGACGAGTTCTGCGTTCGGGGACCGTCTACTTCCATCTGCTCAGGAGCAGTTGAGACCGTGCCCGTTGAGTACCCGTACTCATGCGCGGTGATCCGGTCTGCGGCCAAGATCGTCGGAGCGGCGCGACCAAGCGTGTCGTTCTTGTCCGGCTGAGGAGCGGGCCCGTGATGTCTGACGGCGAGCAGTGGCACATGACGGTCGACGGCGAGGCCTCCCAGACGCTCCTGGACGTACTGCTGGACGCGGCCGACCAGGCCCCTGGGCAGGTCGTGGTCCACGTGCGCGGGGACGGCAGCGAGGTGGCCGTCACCTTCCGGCAACTCCGCGACCAGTCCCTTCGGGTCGCCGGCGGTCTGCTCGATGCCGGGGTCGCGCCGGGTACGTGCGTGCCGCTGCTCGCGGAGCGCAGCGAGGCTTTCCAGCCGATGTTCTGGGGCGCGCTGGCGGCCGGCCTGGTACCGGTGCCGCTGGCGCCCGACGCACGGCGGGTCGGCCCGGTGTGGGAGCACCTCGGCCGCCCGCCGGTCGTGGTCGACGCGGCCTGCGCGGAGGTGATCGACGAACTGCCCGGTTCCGTGCGGGTGTTGCGGCTCGAGACGTTGCGGGAGTGCCCCACGCCGGCTTCCCCCTTCCGGGCGTCCCCGGACGAGCTGGCGTTCCTGCAGTTCTCGTCCGGCAGCACCGGTGCTCCGAAGGGCGTGGAGCTGACCCATGCCGCCGTGGTGGCCAACCTGCGGCAGATCGTCGCCGCCTCGGCCCTGTCCGAACGGGACGTCCTGGTCAGCTGGATGCCCTACTTCCACGACATGGGCCTCATCGGCACCCATCTGGCACCACTGGCCGCGCGCACGAAGCAGGTGAAGATCGGCCCCCTGTCGTTCGCGAAGGATCCAGGTCTGTGGTTCGACGTGGCCGCAAGACACCGGGCCACGGTCCTGTCGGCCGCCAACTTCGCGCTGGCGCTGACCGTCCGCCGCGTTCCCGACGCGCGACTCACCGGACTCGACCTGAGTCCGGTGCGGCTGCTCCTGGTGGGAGCCGAGCCGATCTCCCCGACGGTGTGGCGGGACTTCGCGGCCAGGATGCGGCCCACCCGGCTGGACCCGCGAGCGGCCACCCCCGTGTACGGACTGGCCGAGGCGACCTTGGCCGTCACGTTCCCGCCACCCGGCGAGGTGGCGGTTCCGGTCGCCCTGGAGCGGGCGGCACTCGGCCGGGGCGTGGCCGTGGAGCGCGGGGCGGGCGACGACGCCGTGGAAGTGATGGACGTGGGCCCGCCGGTACCGGGATGTTCGGTCCGGATCACGGACGACGCCCGCCGGCCGCTGGACGACCGGCGGGTGGGGCACATCGAGGTGAGGGGCCCGCAGGTCGCCCGCGGCTACCACCGGCTGCCGGAGACGACGGGGCTCACCTTCTCCGACGGCTGGCTGCGGACGGGGGACCTGGGGTTCCTGCGGGACGGCCGGTTGTGTGTCAGCGGCCGGCAGAAGGACGTCCTCTTCCTCAACGGCCGCACCTTCCACGCCCCGGACATGGAGGAGGTCGCGGCAGCGGTTCCCGGACTGCCGTCGGGAAGCCCGGTGGTGGTCGGCTCGACGGACCCGGTGACCGGTGGCGAGCGGGTGGTGGTGTTCGTGCCCTGGGCCCGCCCGCCGCGCGACGCGGGCGAGGTCCTGGGAGAGGTCGCACGGCGGATCCGTACCGCGCTGGTCCACGACGACGTACGCGTACTCGCGCTGCCGCCGTCGGCCTTCTCGCGGACCACCAGCGGCAAGGTGCAGCGGCAGCGGATGCGGACGCGCTTCGAGACGGGCGAGTACCGGCCCACCATGTCGTTCGGATGCCCGACCGACCCCAGCTCCGACCCCGACCCCGACGCCGCACCAGGTATTACGCCGGCCGGGCCGGGGGAGCGGCGCACACCGGCCGGGCCGGGGGAGCGGCGAACGCCGACCCCGCCTGCGGAACGGCTGCCCATGTCCCCCCGTTCGCGCAGCGAGGTGCGGCAGGTGGTGCGCGGTGTCTGGGCCCGCGTACTGGGGCTGCCGGAAGCTTCCTTCGGGGACGGGCAGCGGTTCTCCGGCCTGGGCGGCACCTCGCTGAAGGCCATGGAGGTACTCGCCGAGCTGGAACAGGCCCTGGACATCACCCTGGGACCCGCCGTGATGCGCAACGACACCGTCGCCGCGCTCACCGACCACCTGCTGGCCGCGGTGGAGGCGGGCGCGGCGCCGCAGGAGCCCGCACCGAGGGTTCCCGCGCCGTCACCCACGCCCACGCCCACGGCGGACGGTGCGTCCGCGACGGCGGTCCTCGCGATGGCCTGCCGGTTCCCCGGCGCGGACACACCGGAGGAGTTCTGGGAGCTGCTGTCGGCCGGCCGTGACGTCGTCACCGAGGTGCCACCGGACCGTTGGAGCACCACACGGTCCGGTGAGGCCGCGGACGGACCGCCGTCGGCCGCTCCCGGCGGGCGCGGGCCCTGGGGCGCCTTCCTGGACGACCCGGCCGCCTTCGACGCCGGGCACTTCGGCATCGACGACGAGGAGGCCCGCACGATGGATCCGCAGGCCCGTATCTTCCTCGAACTCGCCCACGAGGCCCTGGAACGCGCCGGCTACGCCGGACCCCGCCGACGCGGCCTGCGGACCGGTGTCTTCGCCGCGGCCGGGGAGAGCGGCTACCGGCAGGTCCTCGCCGACGTCTCCCCGGCCCTGCCACCGTCCGCGACGACGCTGACGGGCAACCTGCCCAGTCTGACCGCCGCCCGGGTCTCCCACTGCCTGGACCTGGACGGCCCGGCACTCACCGTGGACACCGCGTGCTCGTCGGGCCTGGTCGCGCTGCACCTGGCCCGCCGCAGCCTCGCGGACGGCGAGTGCGACATCGCCGTCGTGGGCGGCGTCAATCTGCACCTCACCGGGGACGGGCACCGGGCCCTGGAGGCGGCACAGGCCTTGTCGCCCACCGGACGCAGCCGCGCCTTCCACGCGGACGCCGACGGGTTCGTGCCCGGTGAGGGCGGAGCGGCCCTGGTGCTGCGGCGCCTGGCGGACACCCGCCGGGACGGCGACGAGGTGCTCGCCGTCGTACGGGGCACCGCGGTCAACAACGACGGCACCTCGCTGAGCCTGATGGCACCCAACCCGCTGCGCCAGCGCGAGGTGATCACCCGCGCGTACGAGGTGTGCGGCATCGATCCGGCGACCGTGACGTACGTCGAGGCCCACGGCACGGGCACGGCCGTCGGTGACCCCGTCGAACTGCGGTCGTTGGCCCATGCCTTCCCGGCGCGCGCGGACGGTCGGCCGCGGCTGCTGGGCTCGGTGAAGACGAACGTCGGGCACCTGCTGAACGCGGCCGCGCTGCCCTCGTTGGTGAAGGTGGTGCTGGCGCTCGGACACGGCCGGCTGCCGGCCTCCCTGCACCACACACCGCCGTCGCCCGCGGTCGAGCGGTCCGGATTCGCCCTGGTCACCGAGACGGGTCACTGGCCGTCGGACGGCCCCCGCAGGGGCGGTGTCAACGCCTTCGGCTTCGGCGGCACCAACGCGCACGCGGTACTGGAACAGGCGCCGCCATGTGCGGCGCACGGCCTGCCCCGGGACGGTGGGGAGGCCGGTGACGGTGAGGAGGCCGGGGATCGTGGGGAGGTCGGCGAAGGTGGGGAGGCCAGGGAGGGTGGGGAGGCCGAGGACGGTGGGGATGGCGAAATCGGTGGGAGCGGCGGTCCGCACCTGCTGACTCTGTCGGCGCGCGACGCGACCGGTCTGCACGCCTGGGCGTCCCGTCTGCTCGACCACGTGCGTGACCACCCGGAGCTGGACGAGGGCGACGTGTGTCTGGCGGCGGCGACGGCTCGGGACGAGGGCGACCACCGCCTCGCGGTCGTGGTCGACGGTGACCTGCGGGAACGCCTGACCGAGGCCGTCGCTGCGGGCGCCGGTCGGCCGCGGGGGACGGGAGCCGCGGCGGTGGCGAAGCGGCCGCGCACCGTCTTCGTGTTCCCGGGCCAGGGCACCCTCCGACCGGGGCAGGGGCGTGCCCTGTACGCGACGGCGCCGGTGTACCGCGACACGCTCGACGAGGCGTCGGCCCACGTCGGCGAGGTGCGCGGACGCGAACTGACGGCCTGGTGCGTCGACACCGACGCGGACGCGCGGGTCCTGGCGGCGACGGAGGTGGCGCAACCGCTGTCGGTGGCCCACGGGGTGGCGCTCACCCGCCAGTTGCTGGCCTGGGGCGTACGGCCGGACGCGCTCGTCGGGCACAGCGTCGGTGAACTCGCCGCCGCCTGTGCCGGCGGGATGCTGTCGTTCGCCGACACACTGGAACTGGCGGTGGAACGCGGCCGGCTCATGGCGGCGTCGACCGCGCCGGGTGCGATGGTGGCGGTGCGGGGAGCCGCCGAGGAGGACGTGGCGGCCCTGGTCGCGGCGGCCCCCGGCGAACTCGCGGTCGCCGCCCACAACGGTCCCGGCAGGCTGGTGCTGTCCGGCAGCCCCGGCGCGGTCGGGCAGGCGGCGGAGCAGCTCTCCGCGCGCGGGGCGACCGCACGCGCACTGGAGGTGTCGCGCGCCTTCCACTCACCGCTGATGAAGCCGATCGCCCGGCAACTGGCGCAGTTCGCAGCAGAGTTGACGGTCACAGCTCCCACGATCCCGGTGATGAGCACGCTCACCGCGGAGTGGGGGCCGCCCATGGACCCCGACCACCTGCGCGAGCACGCGCTGCGACCGGTGCTGTTCGGGCGGGCCGTGACGCGGCTGCTCGAGGAGGGGTACGACACGTTCGTGGAACTGGGGTCGGGGGAGAGCCTCGCCGGCCTCGTACGAGCGGCCGGTGCCCGTCACCGGAGGGATGCCCTCGCAGGTGGCGGGGACGTGCTCGTACTCTCCGCGCCTGTCGGACCGCGGTCGGACGGTGTCGTGGACGGTGTTGCGGGCGGGGCGCGGGAGTTGCTGGAGACGGTGGCACGTCTGTGGTCACGCGGGGTGCGGCTGGACCGTGCGGAACGGGGCGCGGGCCGTCGGCGGGTGCCGCTGCCGCCCTACCCCTACCAGCGGCGCCGCTACTGGCCCACGGACGCGGCCACGGCCATGCGCGCGGCCACGGACGCGGACGCGGCCACGGATGAGGCCACGGATGAGGCCACGGAGGGCGAACGCGTACTGCTGCACCGTGTCGTCTGGCAGGCGACGCCCCTGCCGTCCCCGCCACCGCATCCGTCCTCACCACCGCATCCGTCCCCGCCACCGTCGGAGGGCTGCGGACCGGTACTGGTGACCGGTCCGGACCCGGTGGCCGTGCACGACCTCGCGCGACGCCTCGCGGAGCGGGGTGTACGGACCACCGCGGACCCCGACGCCCGTCCGCAGACGGTGCTGCTGCTGGCCGGCCCCGCCACCGGCGGCACGGCCACGGCCGTGGACGCGGACCGGCTCCAGCACGAGCTGGTCGCGGCGTTCCAGGAGGCCCTCGCCCTCCTCGACCTGACCGGGGCCGGCCGTCTGCTGGTCGTGACCGAGGACGCGCACGTCACCGGCGACGGCCGAGAACGGCCGGACCCGGTACAGGCGGTGCTGGGCGGTCTGACCCTGGCCGTGCCCGCGGAGTCCGCCGGAGCGGTGGCCAACTGGGTCGACCTCTGTTCCCTCGACGACACCGGGCAGCGGCTCCGCGCCGTGCTCGCCGAGGTGGCGGCACCGCAGGCGGCCGGAGCCGTCGCCTGGCGGGCCGGGCGGCGACTGGTGCGGACCGTCGCACCGTCAGCGGCGGACCTGCCCGACATCCACGACCGGCTGCCCGCCGACGGCACCTACCTGATCACAGGGGGCGGCGGAGGCCTGGGCTCCGCCCTGGCACGGGAACTCGCCGGACGCGGCCGGCCGGTGCTCCTGCTCACCGGACGTTCCCCCCAGCCCCCCGCGGGCCTGCTGGAGGAACTCGCCGGCCTCGGCGCCGACGCCCGCTACCACCGGGCCGACCTCACCTCGCGCGACGACGTCGCGGCGCTGGTCGCCGCGCTGCCCGCGCCGGACGCCGTCTTCCACGCGGCCGGAGTGGTACGCCCCGGCAGCCTGCGCGGGACGAAGGCGGAGGAGACGATGGAGGTCCTGCGGGCGAAGACGCTCGGCACCATGCTGCTCTCCGAGGCGCTCGGCCGGTCGGACCGGAGTCCCGGGCTGTGCGTGGCGTTCTCCTCGGTCTCCTCCGTCCTGCCCGGACTGGCCGGGGCACTCGGTGCCTACGCGGCCGCGAACACCTTCCTGGACTCGTTCGCCGGTGCCGAGCGGCAGGCGGGGCGGCCGTGGCTGTCGGTGAACCTCGGTCCCGTCGCCGGGACGGGCCTGGCCGCCGCGTTCACCGATGTCCTCGGCCGGGAGGGGCACCGGCCGCTGGCGACCGCGTCGGCCCTGGCGGCGCTGCGGTCCGCGTGCGGCACCGACCTGGCTCAACTGGTCGTCGCCGACCGGGCGGAGATCCGGACGCACCGCGCGTCCGCCCCGACGCCGTCGCCGCGCGGGCCGCTGCCGCTGCCGGTGCCACGGCCGGCGGCGGACGAGGGGACGCCCGCGTCCGGCACCCGTGCGGTGCTGCGCGAACTGCTGGCGCAGTCGTTGGGCCTCCCGGTGTCCGCCGTCGACGACGACGCCCCGTTCCTCTCGCTGGGGCTGGACTCGCTGGGCGCCGTCGACCTCGTCAAGCGGCTCGAACGCGAGCTGGGGAGGTCCCTGCCCGCCACGCTCTTCTTCGAGTACCGCACCGTGCGCGAACTGGCCGCGCACCTGGACACGGGCTCCGCCCCCTCACCGGCCGCCGCGGAGGAGGGGGCGGCACGGGCTCCCGCACCCGCGGCGGCGGAACACGAGCCCTTCGCCCTGACCCCCGTACAACTGGCGCTCCACACCAGCAGCCTGCTGCATCCGGACGTCCCGGCCCGCGCCCATCTGCGGATGACGGTCCGCGGTCCACTGGACACCCACGTACTGGGCAGGGCGCTGGCCGGTCTGTCCGAACGGCACGGCATGCTGCGCCTGCGGATCGACGACCCGGGCACGGGGCCGGTGCAGCGCCTGACCCCGGCCGTGCCGCTGTCGGCCTGGTACGAGGTCCGCGCGTGCGGCGCCGAGCAGGTGGCCGACCTGGAGACGGCCCTGTGCAACCAACCCTTCGACCTGACCGCGCGACCGCCCGTGCGAGCCGTACTGCTCCGTCAGGAACCGGCTGTCGCGCACCTGCTGCTGGTGGTCCACCACGCCGCGGTGGACGGGTACAGCCTCAACCTCCTGGCCGAGGAGCTGTGGTCCTCGTACACCGCGCTGTGGCGGGGGAAGTCCCCGAACCCGGAGCCGGACGCACCGAGTTTTCGGGCGTACGCCGCCGCCGGCAGCGCCCGGACCTCCGGAACCACCACATCCGGAACCACCAGGTCCGGAGCCGACCGCCGCTACTGGGCCGAGCGCCTGGCCACGATGGGGGAACCGCTGCGGCTGCCCTACGACTACGCCGGAGATCCCGACGCGCACCCGTCGGGCCCGCTCGTGCAGCACCACGGTTCGCTCGACGCGACCCTCACCGCCGGCCTGGAGCGGCTGGCCGCCGCGCACGACGTCTCCCTGTTCCACCTGCTGCTCGCCGCCTACGTGCGCTGCCTGGCACGGTGGACGGGGCGGCGGGACATCGCGGTCAATGTGGCGCGTGCCCGGCGCGAGGAACGTTTCGCCGGAGTGGACCGACTGGTCGGCCCGCTCGCCGACACCCTCCCGCTGCTGTGTGAGACAGCCGTCGACGAGCCGGTCGTGGTACTGGCGCGACGGCTGCGCCTCATCTGGCTGGAGAGCGAACAGCACTCCGGGCTGAGCAGTCTGGCGCTGGCCGGTCTCCTGCCCGGCGGACATCACCGCACGGCGAGCCCGGCGGGCTTCAGCTTCGCCCGCTTCCCCGCACGCCTGGCGGCCGACTGCCCGGTCGAGGTACGGGCCGCGGCGGCAGGCACCGGGTCGGCCACGACCCGGCTGAGCCTGCTGTGCTGGGCGGACGGATCCACCTTGCGCATGTCGTGGAACTATCCGCGTCCACTGTTCACCCCAGGCACGGTGGCACGCCTGGACCGGGAGTACCGCGAGGAACTGGGTTCTCTGTGCGCGTTCGGGCCCGGGCTCGGGCTCGTGCAACAGACCGCGCCCTCTCCCGGCCCCCTCACGGAGCCGGAGCCGGAGCCGGAGCTGGAGCCGGGACCGCAACCAGGGCCGTCCCGCCGGCCGGCGGCGTCGCACGGTCTGATCGGCGGACTGCTCCGGCAGTTCCGCGCCACGCCGGACGCGATCGCCGTGGAGACCGGGGGAGCGAGGCTCACCTACGCGGCGGTCGACCGTGCCTCCGAGCTGCTGGCCACCCGACTGCGCGCCGCCGGTGTACGCGCGGGCCGGCTGGTCGGGCTGCTCACCGAGCCCGGCCCGGAGACCGTGATCGGCGTGGTCGGCATCCTGCGGGCCGGGGCCGGCTGGGTGCCGCTGGACCCGACGCATCCGTCCGCCCGCCTGGCGGAACAGCTCGAGCGCGCGGGTGTCTCCACCGTGGTGTGCCATGGACCGACCCTGGACATCGCCAAGTCCCTCGACGGTGCCGGTGTCGGTGTCGGTGTCGCCGTGCGGACGGTATGCGCCGACAGCCCGCCGGACAGCCCGCCACACGGCCTGCCGGACGCGCGGGGAGACGAACGCGCGCCCACCCGCGCACCCGACCTCGATCCCCACCCCGAGCCCGCTCCCGAGGCGATCGCGTACGTCATCTTCACCTCGGGCTCCACCGGTCGGCCCAAGGCGGTCCCGATCACGCACCGGGCGATGGAGAACTACCTCGACTGGGCCGTCACCGCGTTCGGCTACGGCGCCGGCGACCGCCTGGCGCAGACCGCGTCACCGTGCTTCGACGCCTCGGTACGCCAACTGCTCGCGCCCCTGATGGTCGGCGGCACCGTGGTGACCGTACCGCGGGAGCTGCTGCGGGACCCCGAACTGCTGCTGACGTACGTGGAGCGGACACGCATCACGGTGTGGAGTTCCGTCCCGACGCTCTGGGAACAGTTGCTGTCGGCCGCCGAGGACCGGGTGCGACGGGGAGCGGAACGACCGGACCTGTCGGCGCTGCGCTGGGTGCACGTGGGCGGTGAGGCCCTGCCCGCCGCCCATGTGCGCCGGTGGTTCGACCTGTTCGGCGACGGGCAGCGCATCGCCAATCTGTACGGCCCCACCGAGACGACCGTCAACGCCACCTGCCACGTCATCACGACACGCCCGGCCGACGACGCCCGGACGGTACCCATCGGACGTCCGGTGGCCGGTGCCGACCTGGCGGTGGTCGGCCCCGACGGCGCCCCCTGCCGTGCGGAGGAGCCGGGTGAACTGCTGATCACGGGAGTCGGCCTGACCCCCGGCTACCTGGGCGAGCCCGAGCTGACCTCCCGGGCGTTCACCGTGCGGGACGGTCGTCGCTGGTACCGCAGCGGCGACCGGGTCCGCCGCCGCGCGGACGGCGCCCTGGAGTTCCTCGGACGGCTCGACGACCAGGTGAAGATCCGTGGCAACCGCGTGGAGACCGGAGAGGTCGAGGCGGCCCTCCAGACACACCCCGGGGTCGCGCAGGCCTCGGTCGTCGCACGCGAGGGCCGGCTGCTGGCGTTCGTCACCGTCCGGCCCGGCGCCGGGCACCCGGACCCGCGCGCGGTCCGCCGTCACCTGGCCGGTCTCCTGCCGCCCTACATGGTCCCGGCGCGGATCACCGTGCTGGACGAGCTGCCCCTCACCGGCACCGGCAAGGTCGACCGCGGTGTGCTGACGCAGCCGGAACCCGGACCCGCGCACTCCACCGGTGCGGTCGGTGCGGTCGGTGCGGCAAGCGGCTCCGGCACGCACACCCTCCCCGCCACGCCGACCGAACGGCGACTGGCCGCGATCTGGTGCGAGCTGCTGGAAGTCGACTCCGTCCGCCGGGAGGACGACTTCTTCGATCTGGGCGGCGACTCCCTGCTCGTCCTCCGCGTCTTCGGCCGGCTCGGCGAGGCCAGGACACCGCTGCCCCGCCCGACCGTCATCTACGACAACCGCACCCTTGCCGAGCTCGCCGCGACGGTGGACGCCACCGCCGCGGAGCCGCACGGCACACCCGCCGCGTCCGCGTCCGCGCCCGCAGCCGCGTCCGCAACCGCGGTCACGGAGCACGCGGCTCCCTTCCCCGTCACACCGTCCCAGCGCGGCTTCCTCCTCGCGGAGGCGCTCTCCTCCGGGCGGGACGGTTCCTGGTCGGCACGGCTGCGGCTGTCCGGCCCGCTCGACCCGGAGGTGTTCCAGGCATCGGTGGACCTGCTGGTGGAGCGTCACGGCATGCTGCGTACCGTCTTCCCCGCGGGCGCCCGGCCGCCCGTCCAGCAGGAGCTCCCGCCCTCGTTGCGGCTGCCGGTCGCCTTCGAGACGCTCACGCACCCCGCCGAGGTCGACGCACGCGCGGCAGCCGAGGCGGAGCGGCGCTTCGAACCGTGGGCCTGGCCACTGCTGCGGCTCCGGGTGCTCACCCTGGGGACGCGGGAGCACGTCCTCCTGGTACACGCACACCACCTCATCGGCGACGGCTACAGCGCCGCGCTGCTCGTACAGGAGCTGACGGCGGTCTACGACCGGCTGGCCGCGGGCCGCCCCGCCGACCTGCCCGAGCCGCGCGCCACCTTCCGCGACCACGCGCTGCTGACCGCCGAGGCGGAGCCTCCTGCCGCTCCGGGCGCCGCGGAGCGCCGAGCCCGGCTCGACGCCCCCTACCGCCCTCCGGCGCTGCGCGCCACCGACGGAGGCGCTGACGATGACAGAAGCTATGACAGAAGCGAGGACGGAAGCGCCGACGCTGACGCGGGGCTCGACGCCGGCGCGTTCCACTCGGCGGGATTCCTGCTGGACGCCGACCGCACGGCGGCGTTGCGCGCGCTCGCGGCGGAGGCGGGGGCCACACTGTACGCACCGCTCCTGACCGCGTACCACCAGCAGTTGACGCAGCTGACCGGCCGGGCGGACCTGATCGTCGGTCTGGCGGTCAGCGGCCGTGACCGTCCGCTGCCCGACGTCCACCGGGTCTTCGGCCCGTTCGCCACCGCCGTACCCGTACGGCCCGCGGCCGGGCGGGACGACGGGCACACGGGGGAGGTCTTCGGGGACGCCCTGCGCCGGGTCGTGGCCGAGGCCGAGGAGGCGCGCAGGCACGAGGACATCGTGCCGCGTGACCACGACGGTCTTCCGCTGACGGCACAGTTCTTCTTCACCTTCCTCGACTTCTCCGTCCTGGCGTCCGCGCCCGGGCAGCCGCTGACCGTGTCGTGGGACGACGGGGACAGCGCGTTCGCGCCGCCTTCGTCGACGACGGACGTCTTCCTGGCCGCGCGACCGGAAGGTCCCGGGCTGCGGGTGACGGTGCGAGGGTCCGCCGCCGCCCTCACCTCCTCCGCGCTGGAGGAGTTCGCGCACGCGCTCCGCGAACGGCTCGTACGAGCCGTGGGCCCGCCCCGCGTCGACCTTCCGTCAGGCCTCCGCGCGGACCGTTCACCAGGCCCCCGCGCGACGATGGACGCCGCGCTGGTCGGCTACCTGCCCGCGCCCGGCCACCTGGCGCGGCTGGCGGGTCTGCCCGAGGCCGCCGCGCAGCGGAACGAACTGCGCGGGATGCTGTTCCCCGACGGCGCGCCGCGCCTGCTGGAGACGGTCCGGACGCCCCTCGGCAGGTCGGGATTGGTTGGCGTGCCCCTCTTCGCCGACGAACTCGACCGGAATGCCGACCTCGTCGCCCACACCGCCCGCGCGGTGTCGCTCGCCTCCTCGCTCGGGGCCCGGAGCGTCTCCCTGGCCGGAATGATCCCGTCGCTGACCGGTTACGGCTTCGACGTGCTGCGCTCCGCACACGGACCGGCGGCCCTGACGACCGGACACGCGGCGACCGTCGTCTCGGTGGTCCGTACGGTGCACGCGGCGCTCGACGCCACGGGCAGGACGGGCGGGGATCTGGCCGACCTCGACGTCGCCTTCGTCGGACTGGGTTCGATCGGCGCCTCGTCCCTGGAGCTACTGCTCACCCGGTCCGTTCGGCCGCCACGGCGGCTGCTGCTGTGCGACGCTCCCGGCAGCGGGCCCCGGCTGCGGCAGTTGGCGCGAGAGTTGCGGGAGCGTGGCCGGGTCCGCGAGGTCGAGGTGGCGGAGTCCCGGCCCGCACTGCCCGACGCGGTGTACGGTGCC
Source organism: Streptomyces sp. CRN 30 (assembly GCF_034105845.1). Taxonomy (NCBI): domain Bacteria; kingdom Bacillati; phylum Actinomycetota; class Actinomycetes; order Kitasatosporales; family Streptomycetaceae; genus Streptomyces; species Streptomyces sp. CRN 30. The sequence goes on from NZ_JAVRHI010000364.1 coordinate 48,955, forward strand.
GATCTGCTGGTGACGGCGGTGAGCGGCGCCGCCACCCTGCTGGACGTGGACCGGCTGACGCCCGGCACCGTGGTCGTCGACGACTCCTTCCCGCACTGCTTCGACACCGGCCGGGCCCTGACGCGGATGCGGGAGCTCCGGGACGTACTCGTGCTGGGCGGCGGACTCCTGCACCTGGGCGACGTCGGCCGCGAGACCGCCGAAGGACTGCCGAGCCCGGCCGCGGCCGCCTATCTGGCCCAGCCCTGGCTCGACGGGACCCTGGCCTCCTGCCGGGTGGAATCCCTGCTGCACGCGGCGGACCCCGAACTGCCACTGGTGCACGGCCTGGTCGACGGGACAGCGGCCCTCGCCTACTGGGAGGCCATGGAGCGTGCCGGGGTGACGGCGGCACCACTGCACCTGCAGGGCCGAGCTCTGGGACCGGACCCTGTGACGATGAACGGTCCCTGGCGGGGCCGGAGCCGGGGCCAGGGCCGGTGAAGCGTCCCCCGTACCGGTCCGGCCCCCTGTGCGGTGCCGGGCCCCGCGTGACACGGGCTCGGGGAGCAGGGCGGCCGACGGCTCAGACGCCGACGGTCCCGTCGATGCCCTCGTGCAGGAGGTCGGCGTGACCGTTGTGCCGGGCGTACTCATGGATCATGTGGCGCATGACCATGCGCAGCGACACCGTCCGGCCCTTGCGGCGGTCCCACGGCTGCTCGGCGCGGTCCGGGGCGCACCTTTCAGGACTCGGACTCCGGGGGCCGACCGGCCGGGCGGCGTTCGAGGCTCACCCGGTGCGCAGCGCGCCGATGCGGGCGAGCAGTGAAGCGGTGCCGTCCTCCGCGGCGATCCCGTGGGCCAGTTCGGCCGCGTGGCGGCGGTGGGCCGGTTCGGTCAGGCAGGCCGTGATCGCGTCGCCGAGGGTGTCGGCGGTGAGGTCCTGGAACGGCACGGGCCAGGGAGCGACTCCCAGCTCGCACAGCCGAGACGCCCAGAACGGCTGGTCGGCCATGACGGGAACGGGCACGGCGGGTACGCCGGCCCGCAGTCCGGCCGCGGTGGTGCCCGCCCCGGCGTGGTGGACGACGGCGGCGGTGCGAGGGAACAGCCAGTCGTGCGGGACGTCACCGATGGCCAGTACGTCGTCGCTGTCGCCGCAGCCGCTCAGACCGGCCCACCCCGCCTGCACCACCGCGCGCACACCTGCCCGCCGCACCGCCGCGGTCACCAGCTCGCTGAGCCGTTCCCCCTGCCCCACCGCCATACTGCCGAACCCGATGAACACCGGGGGCGGACCGGCCTGAAGGAAGTCGACCAGCTCGGCCGGCGGGTGCCAGCCGTCCGGCCGCGCCGGCCACCAGTAGCCCGTCACTTCGACCCAGGACGGCCAGTCCTCGGGGCGCGGCACCACCAGCGGGCTGAAGCCGTGGAGGACCGGCCGGACGTCCACCGGAGCCGAGGGCGCGTGAGTGGGCAGCCCGAGGCGGGCGCGCAGCAGGGTCACCGAACCCGCGAAGAGGTCTTCCGCGCGCCTCAGCACGTCCCGGCCCGCGGCGAGGTTGCCCTCCGGTCCCAGGACGTCGGAGCTCCGTGCGTTGGGCAGCGGGAACTGTCCGGTGGCGCAGGACGGTGCCAGATAGGTGCCGATCACGGGGACGCCGAACGCCTCGCCGGCCGTCCGGCTGAGCGGTGCCGGGCCGAAGGCGGTGAGCAGCAGGTCGGCTCCGTCCGCCACGACCTCCGCCACCCCCTCGGCGAGCCCGTCCGCGTAGGCCCGCGTCAGCGACCGGACCTCCTCCCGCGTTGTCGCCCGGGACCAGTCCCGGACCAGCTCCGCAGGGTCTCCCGGTACGGGCCGGTGGTCGAGACCGCAGCCGCCGACGAGTGTCTCGAAGGAGGGGTGAGCAGCGACGGTGACCTGATGGCCCGCGTCCGTCAGGCGCCGCCCCAGGCCCGTGTAGGGAGCGACGTCGCCCCGTGAACCAGCGGTGATGATCACAATGCGCATGGAGCGATTGTCCTCGGCACACACCGTCCGGTCACCGCCGACGGTCAAGGGGCCCTCAATGCGCTGGAGCGCCGGGTGCCACCCGGTTTACGGTGACGCCACGAGCGATCAGTCAGGAGCGCCTGTCGTGCCCGTCGAGGCGTATGAACCCCCCTACCGCGTAGCCGTTTTCACCACGGTGCGGACCCAGGAGCAGAGCGGCTACGGCGAGACCGACGCGCGCATGGAAGAGCTGGTCCGGGACGTGCCCGGGCCCCGCGGAGTGACGACGGCGGGCTGACCGCGACCGGGTGGTGACCCGGCGGCGGGCCCGGATGGTGCGATCGGGCGGATAAGTGCGAAGAGCGGCGAAAGTCGGTCTTGTATCGGGGTGTCACCCCGTAGTCGGCTGGTCCTCATGAAGAGCATGCGGAACTTGAGGGAGTGGAGCAGTGCCGCGCTGATCGCCGCCCTGGTCGCCGGCTCGGTCTGCGCGGGCGCACCGGTCTCCCAGGCGGTGGCGGAAGCCGCTGAACCGGGTGCGACCGGTGCGTCCTCAGCAGACCCGTCCCCGCGACCTGGCGTCGATCTCGACACGGTGACGATCCCGGAGCTGCAGGCGCGCATGTCGGACGGGTCACTGACCTCGACCGCACTGACCACCGCCTACCTGCGGCGGATCGCGGCCATCGATCCAAAGCTCGACGCGGTGCTCGGTACCGATCCGACGGCCCTGCGCCAGGCGGCCGCCAGCGACGCCAGGCGCCGGCGCGGTGACACCCGTGGTCCGCTCGACGGCATACCCGTGCTGATCAAGGACAACGTGCACACGCGCGGCCTGCTCACGACGGCCGGGTCGCTGGCACTGGCCGACAGCCCGCCGGACAGCGACGCCACCCTGGTGACCCGGTTACGGGACGCGGGGGCGGTGATCCTCGGCAAGACCAACATGTCGGAGTGGGCGGACTTCCGCTCCAGCAAGGTGACTTCGGGGTGGTCCGCGGTCGGCGGGCAGACCGACAATCCCCATGTACTGGACCGGAACCCGTGCGGGTCCTCCTCCGGATCGGCCGTCGCGGTCGCCGCGTCGTTGGCACAGGTGGCCATCGGTACGGAGACGGACGGCTCCATCGTGTGCCCGGCCGGGGTGAACGGGGTGGTCGGCCACAAGCCCAGCCGCGGCCTCGTCAGCGGAGCCGGAGTGGTCCCGATCTCCACCGAGCAGGACGTCGCGGGGCCCCTGGCGCGCAACGTGACCGACGCCGCACTCACTCTCAAGGTGATCGGCGACCGCGGCAGCAAGCGCATCGGCGGCGCCGTCGGCTCGCACTCCGGCTCCCTGCGTGGCAAACGCATCGGTCTGTGGCGGCTGCCCTCGCTCGGGCCGAGGACGGACGCCCTGATGACCCGTACGGTGAAGAAACTGCGTGCCGCGGGAGCCGAGGTCGTCGAGGTGACACTCCCGTACCAGGAGCGGATCGGCGAACTCGAGTACCCCGCGCTGCTCAGCGAGTTCCACCGGGACATCAACGCCTACCTCGCCACCCGAGAAGGACCACGAGACCTCGCCGAGCTGATCGAATTCAACCGCAGCCACCCGGCGGAGCGGACCTGCTTCGCCGACCAGGACGTGTTCGAGGAGGCCCTCGCCGCGCCTCCCACCACCGATCCGGAGTACCGGGCCGCACGAGCCGAACTGAACGAGCTCGCCCGGCGTTCGATAGACGAGACCATGGTCGCCCATCGGCTGGACGCCATCGCCTCGCCGGCGAACCCGCCCGCCTGGACGACCGACTGCGAGCGGGGCGACATCGACTTCGCCTCGTCCTCCACGCCCGCGGCCGTGGCCGGCTACCCGTCACTGGTGGTACCCGCCGGGTTCGTGGACGAGCTGCCCGTGGGCCTGTCCCTCATCGCCGGTGACCACGAGGACGCGGAGCTGCTGTCGCTGGGAGCCGCGGTGGAACGCCGCCTCCAGGCCTGGCGAGCACCGCGCTACCTGCCGTCGGTGGGGCCCGACACCGTGGGGTGAGCGGCCCGATCCCGGCGCCCGCACCGAGGCCGCTGATCCCCCCGTACCGGAACCGCGGCGGGGGCCGGGCTCAGCCGCCGCGCCGCACCCGGGCCGCCCTGCGGGCCTCCGCGAGCTTGCGGGCCTCGCTGCTCCTGCGGGAGGGCCTGCCACCGCCGGAGCCGCCCTTCGCGTCATTGGCGCTGTCCTTGGTACTGCCCAGGCCTCGGAACGGGGCGTTGTGGTTCTTGGGGCCCGGTACGGCCGGCCCACCGTCGAGGGGCTTCCCGGAGGGGGTCCTGGCGCCGGTGATCCGGCTCAGCTCCGCCTCACCCGACCGCACCTTGGTGACCTCGGGGGTGACATCGGCGTCCGCCATGACCTGGCTCGTCTCACGGCGCTGTCCCGACAGGACGAGTGTCACGACGGTGCCGGAGCGGCCGGCCCGCGCCGTGCGGCCCGCGCGGTGCAGGTAGTCCTTCGGGTCGGTGGCCGGGTCGACGTTGACCACGAGGTCGAGGTCGTCGACGTGCAGGCCGCGCGCGGCGACGTTCGTCGCCACCAGCGCGGTGATCTGCCCGTCCTTGAACCGGTCCAGGGTCCGGGTGCGCTGCGGCTGGGCCTTCCCGCTGTGCAGGGCGGCGGCGGCCACGCCGTTGGCCCGCAGGTGGCGCGTGAGCTGGTCGACGCCGTGCCTGGTGTCCAGGAACAGCAGGACGCGGCCGTCGCGGGCGGCGATCTCCGTGGTCACGGCGTACCGGTCCGGCCCGTGCACGACGAGGACGTGGTGCTCGATCGCGGAGACCGCGTTGGCCGAGGGGTCGACGGAGTGGACGGCGGGGTCGCGCAGATAGCCCTGCACCAACTGGTCGACGTCACGGTCGAGGGTGGCGGAGAACAGCATCCGCTGTCCTTCGGGACGCACCTGGTCCAGGAGCTCGGTGACCTGCGGCAGGAACCCCATGTCGCACATCTGGTCCGCCTCGTCCAGGACCGTGATGCGCACCCGTCCCAGCCGGCAGTCCCTGCGCTCGACGAGGTCGTGCAGCCGGCCGGGCGTGGCGACGACGATCTCGGCGCCGTCCCGCAGCGCGGCGGCCTGCCGCCCGACGGACACGCCGCCCACCACGGTCGCGAGCCGCAGCCGCAGCGCCTCGGCGTACGGGGTGAGCGCCTCACCGACCTGCTGCGCCAGTTCCCTGGTGGGCACCAGGACGAGCGCCAGCGGCTCCTTGGGCTGCGCGCGCCGCCCGGCCGTCCGGGCGAGCATCCCCAGGCCGAAGGCGAGCGTCTTGCCGGATCCCGTGCGGCCCCGGCCCAGGACGTCCCGTCCCGCGAGCGCGTTCGGCAGCGTCGCCGCCTGGACGGGGAAGGGCACCGTGACACCGTGCTCGTCGAGCGTGCGCAGGATCGCGGCGGGCAGCCCCAGCTCTGCGAAGGACGCCACCGCGGGCGGCGCCGAAGCGGCGTCCGACGCCTCGGACGCGTGGTTCTGCTGCCGGGCGTCGGCGTTCTGCTGCCGGGCATCGGCACGTGCTGATTCGCTCACGGGGAGCCTTCCTCCGAAGGGACCGTACCGAGGAAGGCGCGGCAGGGACGCGGCCACCGGTCAGGGACACCGGGCGAAGCACTGACACAACGACGCCGCAAACCCCCAACGTTAGCACGGGGTACGACCGCACTCCGCGCTTCATGCTCCGTACTGCTCACTCCGCACTCCACTCGGGAACGAGCACTCAGGCGGGGTAGGCGTGTGTCTGGGCCGCCTTGACGGTCGCCCACACCGTGGCGCCCGGGTGCAGGTCGAGTTCGGCGGCGGCCACCGTCGTCAGGTCGGCGGTGAGGCGCAGCCGGCCGGTGAGGTCGGCGCGGATCTGGTCGTTGTGGGTCTCCAGGCCGGTGACCTCGCACTGCCACAGGTTGCGGGCGCTGGAGGCGGTGGGGCGTTCGCGGTGCAGGGTCACGGCGCCCGGCGGGAAGGCGACGAAGACCGGGCCCGTGAGGTCCTCCGTGGTCGTGATCACCGGCCCGGGGCCGTCGGTGCCGGAGCCGTCGACGTGCACCGTGTGGCCGTCGGCCCGGCCCTGGTAGAGGTTGAGGCCGACCAGGTGGGCGATGTAGTCGGTGCGCGGGTGGCGGGCGACGTCGCCCGGGGTGCCCTCCTGGACGACGCGTCCGTGTTCGATCACGACGAGGTGGTCGGCCAGCACCATGGCGTCGAGGGGATCGTGCGTGACGAGGACGGCGACGGCCTCGAACTCGGCCAGGTGACGGCGGAGCTGGGCACGCACGTCGAGGCGGGTACGGGCGTCGAGGGCGGCCAGCGGCTCGTCGAGGAGGAGCAGGCGGGGGTGGGTGGCCAGGGCCCGGGCCAGGGCGACACGCTGGGCCTGGCCGCCGGAGAGCCTGCGGGGCTTGGCGCCGGCGTGGTCGGCGAGGCCCATGCGCTCCAGCCACCCGGCGGCCCGGGCCCGGGCCGCCGCCTTGCCGGCGCCCCGGCAGCGCGGTCCGAAGGCCACGTTGTCCAGGGCGGTCAGGTGCGGGAAGAGCAGGTAGTCCTGGAAGACGACGCCGACCGGGCGGGACTCGGGCGGCGTACGGTCCAGCTCCGCGCCGTCGAGCCGGAGCCGGCCGTCGGTGAGCGGGACGAGGCCGGCGAGCGCGCGCAGGGCGGTGGTCTTGCCGGCGCCGTTGGGGCCGAGCAGGGCGACCACGTCACCGGGCGCGGCCGTCAGCGCCACGTCGAGGCGGAAGGTGCCGCGGTCGACGACGAGGTGCGCGTCGAGGCCCGCGTCGGCGGTGTCGGGGGCGACGGGGGAGGGGGCGATGGGGGAGGGGGCGAGGGGATCGGGTGCGGTTCCCCCTGTCTTCTCGGAGTGGGTCATGAAGCGGTCATCCAACGGTCGCGCAGCCCGGCCAGCACCACGACGGACACGGTCAGCAGCACCAGGCTGAGGGCGATGGCCGCCTCGGGGTCGCTCTGCAGGGCGAGGTAGACGGCGAGCGGCATGGTCTGGGTTCGGCCCGGGAAGTTGCCCGCGAAGGTGATCGTCGCCCCGAACTCGCCGAGCGCCCGCGCCCAGGCGAGTACGGCGCCGGCCGCGATGCCCGGTGCGATCAGGGGCAGGGTGACCCGGCGGAAGGCGGTGAAGCGGGAGGCGCCCAGGGTGGTGGCGGCCTCCTCGTACCGGGGGTCGGCGGCCCGCAGGGTGCCCTCGACGCTGATCACCAGGAACGGCAGGGCGACGAACGCCTCGGCCACGACCACCCCGGCCGTGGTGAACGGCAGCGTGAACCCGAACCAGGAGTCCAGCCACTGCCCGACCACGCCGTTGCGCCCGAGCGCCATCAGCAGCGCCACGCCGCCCACCACCGGCGGCAGGACGAGGGGCAGGGTGACCAGGGCCCGGACGAAACCGCGGCCGGGGAACTCGATCCGGGCCAGCAGCCAGGCCAGCGGCACCCCGATCACCAGGCTGACGGCGGTGGCGGCCGTGGCGCAGAACAGGGACAGCTGGAGCGCCTGCCACACCTCGGCGCTGGTCAGCAGGTCCGGAAGGCTGTTCCAGGGGGTGCGGACCAGCATGGCGACGAGCGGCAGCACCAGGAACGCCAGCCCCACCAGCGCGGGCACGAGCAACGGCAGCGGCACGCCCCGGACGGCACTCTTCCGCTTCCGCTCGCGCCGTGCCCCGCCCGTCGGGGAGCTGCCCCTCCGGGTGCCGCCCTTCCGGGAGCCGGCCACGGCGTCGGGCTCGTCGTGCACAGGGGTCACGGCTTGAGGAACCCGGCCTCGTCGAGGACCTGCTGGCCCTCGGCGGACCGCACCAGCTCGATGAACGCCTCGGCCGCCTCGGCGTTGGGCGCGTCCTTGAGCAGGGCGATCGGGTAGTCGTTGACGGCGTCGGCGGACTCGGGGAACTCCACGCCCTCCACCTTCCCACCCGCCGCGACCACGTCGGTCCTGTAGACGACGGCCGCGTCGGCCTCCTTCAGCTCCACCTTCGTCAGGGCGCTCTTGACGTCCTGCTCGTAGGAGACCGGGGTGAGCTCCAGGCCGCCGGCCTCCAGCGCCTTCTGCGCGGCGGCGCCGCACGGCACCTCCTCGTCGCACAGCACGACCTTCAGGCCGGACTTGGTGAGGTCCTTCAGTGAGGCGATCCCGTCCGGATTGCCGGGCAGGGTGGCGATCTCCAGCTGGTTGCGGACGAAGGTGGCGGGCGTGCCGTCCACGTGGTCCGCGTCGGTGACGACCTCCATCGTCCTGGCGCTGGCGGCGGCGAACACGTCGGCCGGGGCGCCGCCGGTGACGCCCGCGGCGAGGGAGTCGCTGCCACCGAAGTTGAAGGTCACCTTCGTGCCCGGGTGCTGCTCCTCGAACTCCTCGCCCAGCGTCGTGAAGCTCTCCTTCAGCGAGGCCGCGGCGAACACGGTGACCGTGCCGGACAGTTCGGGGGAGGAGGACGTGGAGCCGGAGGAAGCCGGACCGGAGGCGGCGTCGGAGCCGGACGAGGAGTCGTCGGAGGAGCAGGCGCTCAGGGTCAGCAGTGCGGCGACTCCCGCGCCGGCCACCCGCAGGGTCCGGCGGGTCCGGCACGCGGAACGGGTCATCACGGTCTACTCCCTCCGCTTCTTGCGTACGCTCGCGAACCCGGCAAGGCAGCCGCGTCCCCGATCCGGTAGATGTGCACGCGCTGATGATACTGCTGCCAATACCTCCGCAGATACGAGGGGAAAGCTCACTGGTGCATCGCAGGAGCCGCATTATCCGCCTGCAAGCCTGGCAGGTGCGCTCGTGCGGGATGCCGGTCCTAGTGCGGTCCTCCAGGAGGTGGTAGCCCGTGAGCCGGTCGTCCGTCGCAGCCGTCGGCCCGGTGGCGGCACTCGCCCCCACCGGCGGCCCGTCCGGCCCGGCTGACGGTGCCCGGCCTGCTCGCCTGGCCCCAGCACCGGGCGCGGGTCGCCTTCACCTGCGCCACCAGCGGCATCGACGCCGTACGGGGCGACGGCGGTTACTCCGCCATGAACACATCCCGATGGGCCCGCCCCCGCGATCGGGGCCGGGCCCATCGGGACGCGGCGCCTGGACGACGGCCGGCGGTAAGCCGGTGCCGAGCGCTGTTCGGCGGCGGCGAAGGATCTGGTGGCGGCACCCCCTGCTCCGCTAGGACCGCGTCGCCCTCTCGCACCCGTCCCCGGAGGACTCGCCGCGCTCGACCGGCGCGCTGCGGTCGTACGGATCGACCACCGTGCCGGTCCCGTCCGCCGCGTCACCGTTGTCGAAGGGCGGGGTGAGGTAGCCCGTGGGGGCGCCGCAGCCGCCGTTGGTCATGTGGTATTTGTACGAGACGATCGAGAACGTGCCCGGCTCGGTGATCACCTCGTCGGGGTCGTCCCAGCTCAGGACCAGCTCGCGCCGGACGATCGTACGTACGATCTCGTCATCGCCGCCCGCGTCCGCGCGGGTGACCGGGTAGACGAAGGTGACGTCGGCGGTCACCTGGAGCGCACCGCGCTCGCCCTCCCGATAGGTGAGCCCGCCCCGGGTCTTCACGACGTCGCCGACCAGGCGGGCGTGGGAGGGCTCGAAGCGGCTGAAGAGGAGGAGCGGGTCGTTCCCCTCGCGTGGGTCACGGAAAGCGGTTCTGAGAAGCTCTTGGACGTCCTTCTGGTGCGGGCTGATCAGTGCGATCGCCTCCTCGGGGTGCTCGCCCCGCAGCACTCCGCGGTCCAGGCCGGACGCGACGAGGAAGTCCCGGCTGCGGACGAGGGCTTACTCGACCTCGGCCGCGCTCATCCAGCCGACCGCGCCGGCCTTCGGCACGGTGATCCCCGCCGCTCCGTCCGCCCAGCTCGCCGCCGGTGAGCCGCGGAACGGATCGTCCGCGGTGGGCCGTCGGGCCGCCTCCGCCGGGAGTGGGGAGCCGTCGCCGGCGAACAGGTCCACTGCCCGCCCCGGCGCGAGCGCCACCAGCAGCAGTACCAGCACGGCCAGCAGCCCGGCCACGTACCAGCCCGTGCGCCGCTTGGGCCGCGCGGGTGTGTAGCTGCGCCAGCCCTCCGGGGCGCGACCGGACTCCGCGCGCAGCCGCTTCGCCACCTCGCGGGCGCGCGCCGACGGTTCCCTGGGCGCGTCGGCGACACCCGCCACCGACTCGTGCAGGAACCGCTCCCACTCCTCATCGGACCTCGACGAACCGTCCGGCTCCGTACCCGCACCCATCCCGACCCCCTGGCAATCAATGGACGGCGGCCCACTCCCCTGTGAGACGCGTCCGCATGATGACACAGGGCACTGACAGTGGGACCGGCCGGGCGGACGGTGCGGGCGCGCCCCCTGGTGACCGCGCGCCCCTGTCTCGTACGGAACGAGGCCGGAGCCGACACGTCGGACCGGCGGCCGACTGACGTCGACGGTCGGCCGACCGCCACACCACGGACTCCGGTGGGCACGCCGGCGCGTCCCGTGGCTCGGAACGCGAGTTGGGGGAGCGGGCGCTCGAGTGGGATGCCCGCGGCCGAGGCCTCGGCCGCGTCGGGCCACTCTCCCCAGCGGGTGCCGGGAACGCCCTTCAAAAAACTGCCCACACTGCCTCCTCGTCGTCAGGATCGAGCATGACAGTCACAGCCTGCGCATCGTCCAAGTCATCGCCTGATACAGCCCGCTGCTCCTCGGGTACTTCCACGATCACCAGCGTGCCCCGGCTGCCGGGCCTGACCGCGTGCCGGGTGCCCGCCGCCACCCGTTACATCTCACCGGGACCCACCGTCACCTCAGTACGGTCCACGAGCAGCTTGAGCTCGCCGTCGAGCACGAGGAGCAGCTCGGTGGCGCCGTGCACCTCGTTCTCCACCGGTCGCTCGTCCATGCGCAGGACTTTCATCTGGGCGCGGCGCAGCGTGCCGCCGGTCCGGTCGAGGCCGACGGAGAGGCCGCCGCGGGCCGGCAGACCGGTGATCCGTCCCTCGGCGAGCTGAGGAGGCAGCGCGGGCAGCAGGTGCACCTCGTCGGCGTGGAATCGATGATGGTGGAGCCGTGGTCGGCCCGGCTCGAACGCCTTCCCCTCGGCCGCGGCCCGGGCGTAGAACAGCGCGTACTCGGCGTGGAGGTCGGCGGGCTGGGAGACGGTGGCGTCGATCCGTCCCGCGCGGATGGCCTCGAGCTCCTGCGGGATGCCGTCGTTGGAGATGATCGTGATGTGCTCCTCGTGCCCGGCCGGCTTCAGCAGCCCCTTCCGTTCGAGCAGGGCCAGGGGCGGTGCGCTCCGGGGTGAGCAGGTCGCCGAGGAGCTCGTAGGAGCGGGCCCCGTCCTCGGCCCTCGCCCAGAAGTTGATTATCCAGGCGAGGGACCAGCCGGTGCCCTCGTCGCCGCGCAGCTCCAGCGTCCGCAGCGCCGTCTCGAACAGTTCCGGCGTGCCGCGCCGGGTGAGACGTTTCCTCCAGTCATCCGATGACTACGGAACGAGAACTCAAGACGGGCCTCGGCTCAGGACCAGAACCGGCTCAGGACCGACCAGGCCGGAGCAGGCGGGGCAGCGGAACGGTGCGGAAGTCCGTGTCCGACGCGAGGTAGAAGCCCGGGTAGGCGGGCTGGTTGTAGACCGTCTGCTGGCGGGCGATCTCGGCGCGGTACTGCGGGTCGTGCATCAGGGTGTACAGCTTGTGGTGAGTGACCTCGGTGCTGACGTGGATCCGCAGCGCCCGGCTGTCCCGGGTCGGCAGCAGCAGTTCCTCCCGCCAGTCCCCGAAGACGTCGGCGACCAGCGACGGATTGCCCTTGGTGTGGTTGTTGGTGGTCGTGTCGGTGGCGGTGAGCAGGGTGCCGCGGCGCCAGTCCCGGACCGTCGGCGTCTCGTAGGTCTCGGTCGTGGCGCCGTGGACGATCTGCGTCGTCAGGTCCGCGGCCCACCGGATGCTCTGGTTGGTGCCGGGGGTCTCCTTGCCCAGCGCGGTCCCGCGGGCGGTGAACAGGCCCACCCGCTCACCGGCCGACGCGGGCATGCCGGCCCAGACCTCCAGGCCGGGCTGGTCCGGGTCGATGTCCCCGATCATGCCGCGACCGGTGTCCACGCCGGTGTGCGCGCCGAACAGCACGCGCCCGGTGGCCGCGTCCCGCAGGGAGTACCCGAGCGGCACCGAGCCACCGCCCTCGTGCACCGCGAAGATCTCCAGTCCGGGGCGGGCGGGATCGATGTCGGCGACGTGCATCGCGTCACCGTGCCCGAGGCGGACGGTCCTCCCGGCGGTGGCGGTGCCCTCGGGCATCGTCGCCGCGGAGCTGTGGAGCAGGCTGCCGTCGTCGTCGAGCGTGGCGGAACCGTAGACGATCTCCTGCCTGCCGTCACCGTCGACGTCCGCGGCGCTCAGCGAGTGGAAGCCCTGTCCGGCGAGGGTGCCGTGGGTACGGCTGGTGCCGTCCCGCTCCGGCGAGGTGTTGCGGAACGGATTGTCCATCGGGACGTACCCGCTGTCGGCCTCCCACTCCACCCGCAGGTGGCGGCCGTCCCAACGGTAGGCGGCCAGTGTGGACCGCGTGTAGTAGCCGCGGGCGAACACCGCCGACGGCCGGACGCCGTCGAGGTAGGCGACACCGGCGAGGAAGCGGTCGACGCGGTTCCCGGGTTCGATGCGGGAGCCGGCGTAGTCGCCCCACAGCAGCCCGTCGTCCTCACGCGGGAACGGGTAGTGAGTCGTCTCCAGTTCGGCGCCGGTGGCCCCGTCGAAGACCGTCAGGTACTCCGGCCCGTCCACGACGAAGCCCTCGAACTCGCGCAGCTTGTTCCGCTCGGCGCGCGAGGGCGCGTACACGTCGACGAAGTGGTCGGCCAGGTCCTCCGCGTGGGCGCGGCCGAGCGGGTACGGGTACGGGGCCCGGTCCGTGATGCCGAGGGCCTCCTCCAGCGTGGCGGGCCACTGCCCGGAGCGCACCTGCGGGTGGCTGCTCCAGCCGCGGAACACCTCCACCAGGTGGGCGTGGTAGTCCTCCGCGCTCATCCGGTAGTCGTCCCGGTGCGAGTAGCCGGCGCGTACGTCCTCGCGGGGCAGGGTGATGTGGCGGGTGTACTTCGGCCTGCCGTCGGCGCCGTAACGGGTGATCTTCGTCCCGGGCGCCGTCTTGAACATCATCTCGGAGCGGCCGTCGCCGTCGAAGTCGTACACGAGGAACTGTGTGTAGTGCGCGCCCGAGCGGACGTTGACGCCCAGGTCGATCCGGTGGCGCAGGGTGCCGTCCAGCTCGTAGGTGTCGATGTAGGTGTTGCCCGTGTAGCCGACCTGGGAGACGTCCTTGGAGTTCGACGGGTCCCACTTCACGACGTACTCGTACGCGCCGTCCCCGTCCACGTCGCCGACGCTCATGTCGTTGGCGCGGTAGGTGTAGGCCTGCCCGGCCGGGGTGACGCCGTCCGCGGGCTTGCGCAGGGGCAGTTCGTAGTAGTTCCCCTCCGTGGGGGAGACGGCGGGGCTCCGGTCCCGCTCGCGGCCCTGCGTGACCGCGGCCACCTGGTACTTCGCGCCCGCCACCGGGGAGGTGTCGACGAAGTTCGTGCTGTCGCGCACGGTCGCCAGGGGCCGGCCGTTGCGGTAGACGCGGAAGTCCGCGCCCTTCAGGCCGGTCTTCGTCGCGCCGGTGGCCTCCGTCGCGAGCAGGCGCCAGCTGAGGAAGACCCCCTCCTCGCTGCGCACGGCCACCAGCCCCCGGTCGAGGTGCTCGAGCTGCACGGCGCGCGCGGTGCCGCCGTGCGCCGACGCGGTGGCGGAACCCGCGCCCAGCAGGGACGCCGCCAGCAGCGAGACCATCGCGGCGACGCGCGCCGTCATGGTCGTACTTCGTCTCATCCTTCGTCCTCTCGACCGACTGGCCTGAATCGTTTCAGTAGGTGTCAGTCAGGGGACTGTAGTGAGCCGTTCCGCACAACGCCACACTCGTGCAACCAACAATTCCGCGCAGAATCACACCACTTGGAGGGCCCGGCTCCCTGGCGGGCCCGCGCGTACGAGCGGACAATGACGGCAACGCGGCAGCCATCACCGCATACCTGTCGTCGTAGTCGTAGTCGTCGTCGTAGGAGGCAGCGATGCGCCAGACCAATCTCACCGGGGAACCGGCCGACTACGCCAAGGCCCGCGAGGAACTGCGCGAGGCGGAGATCGAGCTGATGCGTCATCGTGAACGGGTCGCCGAGCTGCGTCGCCGGCTGCCGCTGGGCCCCGTCGTCGACGACTACGAGTTCGAGGAGGGCCCCGCGGACCTGGAAGCCGGCGACACCCCCGTACGCACCGTCCGGCTCGGCGAACTGTTCACCGGGCCCGACCGCGATCTGGTGGTCTACCACCTCATGTACGGCAAGCGGCAGACGCAGCCCTGCCCCATGTGCACGATGTGGATCGACGGGTTGGACGGCGTCGCCCGCCATGTCGCCCAGAACGCGGACCTCGTGATCGTCGCCGCTGCCGACCCGCCCGCCCTGCGCGCGCACGCCCGTGACCGGGGGTGGAGGAACCTGCGCCTGCTCAGCGCAGGGACGAGCACCTTCAAGTACGACCTGGGCAGTGAGGACGCCGAGGGAGAGCAGGACTCGACCGTGTCGGTGTTCACCCGGGACGGCGACGGTTCGGTGCGCCACTTCTACTCGGCGCACCCGAGGATGTCCGAGGACATCGGTCAGCGCGGCATCGACCTGCTCACCCCGGTCTGGCACATCCTCGACCTCACCCGCCGGGGCCGCGACGACTGGAACGCGGCGCTCGGTTACTAGGGCGTCAGAGACGACCTGGGGCTCGATGGCCATCGTCCGGTCCAGGAGGATGGTGCTGCGGTACGCGGGGCGTCCTGCTCGCGACCTCCGACGTGCTGAGCGGAGTGGTGTCCACGTCGCTCTGCGAAAGGGGCACGCGGCCGAGCACCCGGCTGTTGGCCGGCATCTCGGACGTGAGTGTGCCGGGGTGCGGATGCGTGTGCGCGGCGCATGCGGGGGCCTCGCACGGTACCCGCAGGTCAGGGGTGATCTGTAAGGGATGCGTCAAGGGACCGGGGGTGGCCGTACGGGACCCGTCAAGGGTGTGGGGTCGTCCATATGGGACCCGTCAACGCCCCTCGAAATCCGCCGGGCGTCGCTGTTTCCTCTAGGCGTCCGGATCCGACTGTTCACGGGATCCCCGCATCTGCCTCGGAGTGAAGATGGCCGATCTGGCCCATGTCGTCACCACGCTCGCGGTCTTCGCGCTGGTGGCCCTCGTCGCCAAGGGGGTGACGAAGCTGTGACCGCCGAGTACGTCGTCGGCCTGGTCGTGGCCGTCGCCCTGCTGGGGTGCCTCGTCCTCGCCCTGATCTTCCCGGAGAGGTTCTGAGCACCACATGAGCTCCGTCCTCGCCGGCGTGCTCCAGTTGCTCGCGCTGACAGCCGCGCTGGCGCTCGCCCACCTGCCCCTCGGCACCTACATGGCCAGGGTCTACTCCTCGCCCACGCACTGGCGTGTGGAGAAGTGGATCTACAAGGGCATCGGTGCCGACCCTGACACGCGGATGCGCTGGCCCGCGTACCTGCGTGGGGTCCTCGCCTTCTCCCTCGCCGGTGTCTTCCTCCTCTACCTGCTCCAGCGGCTGCAGGGCGTACTGCCCGGTTCGCCGGCCTTCGCCTCCCTCGACCCGGACCAGGCGTTCAACACCGCCGTGTCCTTCGTGACCAACACCAACTGGCAGTCGTACTACGGTGAGCAGGCCATGGGCCACGTCGTGCAGACCGCCGGGCTGGCCGTGCAGAACTTCGTCTCCGCGGCCGTCGGTATGGCCGTCGCCGTGGCCCTGGTGCGCGGCTTCGCGGTCTCCCGCGCCCGGCCGCGCTCCCAGGTGCTTCTGACGGATCTCCGCGGCGTCGCGACGCCTGGCCCTCCGCGCCGCACTCCCCCAGAGGGGGCACCCCCAGAGCACGCACCGAACGCCGCTCCTTCTCCCGCGGAGATCCGCCAGAAGCGCCCTAGCGGGGGGACACCCGTCCGCACCGGTGAACTGGGCAACTTCTGGACCGACCTGGTGCGCGGGGTCACCCGCATCCTGCTGCCGCTGGCGTTCGTCGCCGCGATCGTGCTGGCCGCCTGCGGGGTGATCCAGAACTTCTCCGGCATCCACGAGGTCGGCCAGTTCATGGGCGGCTCGCAGGAGTGGAACGGCGGTGCGGTCGCCTCGCAGGAGGCCATCAAGCAGCTGGGCACCAACGGTGGCGGTTACTTCAACGCCAATTCCGCCCACCCGTTGGAGAACCCGACACCGTTCACCAACCTCTTCGAGATCTTTCTGATCCTGTTGATCCCCTTCTCGCTCACCCGCACCTTCGGTGTCATGGTCGGCTCGGTGAAGCAGGGTCACGCCGTCCTCGCGGCCATGGTCGTCATCTGGCTCGGCTTCACCGCCCTGATGATGTGGGCCGAGTTCGCCCACCACGGTCCGGCACCGGAACTCGCGGGCGGATCGACGGAGGGCAAGGAGGTCCGCTTCGGGATCGGCGCCTCGTCGATCTTCGCGGTGGCGACCACCCTGACCTCCACGGGCGCGGTGAACTCCTTCCACTCCTCGTTCACCGGTCTCGGCGGCGGCATCACCATGCTCGGCATGATGCTGGGCGAGATCGCGCCCGGCGGCGTCGGCTCCGGCCTCTACGGCATGCTGGTCATGGCGGTCATCGCGGTGTTCATCGCCGGCCTGATGGTCGGCCGCACCCCCGAGTACCTGGGGCGGAAGATCGGCACCCGCGAGATCAAGTTCGCCGCCTGCTACATCCTGATCACCCCCGCGCTGGTCCTCACCCTCACCGCCGCGGCGGTGGCCCTGCCCACCCCGGGCGACTCCATGACCAACAGCGGGGCGCACGGCTTCTCCGAGATCCTGTACGCCTACACCTCCGCCGCCAACAACAACGGCTCGGCCTTCGCCGGACTCGACGC
>NZ_JAVRHI010000365.1:0-6559 GCF_034105845.1 Streptomyces sp. CRN 30
CTTCGCCATGCCGCCCTCGGTGTCGCTGAGCGCGTTGATGGCGTTGCCGTAGCCCATCGCGGAGATCCGCTCCGACCCGTCGGCGAGCATCGGGTCGAGCATGAACCGGAAGCTCTCCTGGTTCAGCGAGTACGCCACGTAGCGGCCCGCGACGGAGAGGTCGCCGTCGTAGCCGAGTGTCGTCGTGCCCCGGTAGTAGTCGGGGGCGGGCAGGTCGTCGAGGTTGACCCGGGCGGCGTCGAGCAGCTCGGAGTAGGGCTTGCGGGCCGCGAGGGCGTCGAGGACCTCGCGGGTGCGCATCCGGCGGCCGGTGCGGTGGTCGACGACGAGCATGCCGCCGGCCTCGATGCGGCCGCGGTGCGTGATCTCCTCGTCGGGGAAGGCGACCTGCCCGGCCTCCGAGGCGACCATGAGGTACTCGGCGGTCTCGACGGTGCGCAGCGGGCGCAGGCCGAGCCGGTCGAGGCGGGCGCCGACGACGTCGCCGTCGCTGAAGATGACAGCGGCGGGACCGTCGTTCTTCTCCTCGTAGAGCGAGAAGTACTCCAGCATGTCGCGGACGGGCGCCGGGAGGGTGCGGTCGTTCTCCCAGGCGGGCGGCATGAGGGTGACGACGGCCTCGACGAGGTCCAGGCCGTCGTCGAAGACGCGGCTCTGCAGGGTCTGGTCGAGGCGGCTGGAGTCGGACTGGCCCGGCGGGCGCACGATGGAGCGGGTGCGGGCACGGGCGAGGGCCTCGTCGGAGAGCCGGTTCTTGCGGTCGGTGTTCAGTTCGCCGTTGTGCGCCATGAGCCGGAACGGCTGGGCCATGGTCGGGTGCGGCTCGGTGTTGGTGGAGAACCGGGTGTGGAAGTACAGCGACCGCACGGAGTGCCGGGGGTCGAGGAGGTCACGGAAGTAGCCGATGACCTCGCCGGAGTTCAGCCGGCCCTTGAGCACCTGGGTCCGCGCGCTCAACGACAGCGGGTAGAGGCCGGCGTACGCGTCGTCGGCGTAGGCGACGGCCTCGACGGCGAGCAGCGCGCGGTTGGCGGCGGCGTCGACCTCGGCACGCTCCCAGTCCGCGGGGGCCCGGAACACCCACTGCACGAGGGGCAGCTGGTACCGCTCGGCGGCGGGGCACGCGACGGTGTGGTCCACGGGTACGTCGCGGACCAGCAGCACCTCGAAGCCCTGCCCGGCGATGCTCCGGCCGACGAGGTCCGCGGCGCCGTCCCGGCGCGCGGCGTCGAGCGGTACGAAGCAGTTGGCGACGCCGAAGTGTCCGGCGCGCAGTTCCTCGCCGGTGAGCGCGGTGAAGAACTCGACCGACAGGTCGACGCTCACACCGGCGCCGTCGCCGACGCCCTCGGCGGATTTGCCGCCGCGGTGCGGGATGGCGCGGAGCGCTTCGTCGCCCTTGCGGATGACGTCGTGGCTCGGCGTGCCGTCGAGGCGGGTGAGGAAGCCGACGCCGCAGTCACTGTGGTCGAGGGCAGGGTCGTACAGACCGAGGGTGCTGTGATTCAAGTGCGGTCCTGTGGGCGGGTTGCGGCTGGGGTACCTCCCAGGTCCGCGCGGCTCTGCGGGAGGAGGGCGGCCACGCTGCAACGATGGAGCGCTCGCCACGGGCGGACCGGTGTGACGGTCGCAGCCCTGATCGGATTCACGGTAAGGCTGGCCTAATCGTCACCGCAAGTGTCGTCCGGTGTGCGAGACGGCACCTGACCTCGCCTCGTCACGCTCGGTGGTGACCTGTGTGCTCGCTGCCGCCGTGCGGCCCGGCGCGGCGGCACCGCGCGGGCGCGGGCAGCGGTCACGATGCGTGCCGGTGGTCCCGGAGGACGGAGGCGGGCGGGCGTGTCGGAACATGCGGAGAGAGCGTCGCGGGGGCGGGGAGCGGCCCGGCGGGCGGACGGCTGGGCGACGGCCCTGCTGTCGTCGGCCGCCGGAGCGGTCAACGCGCTGGGTTTCCTGTCGCTGGGCGGCGTCTTCACCAGTGTGGTGACCGCGAACTCGGCGCTGGTGGGGATCGGTCTCGGCACCGGCAGGGCGGCCCAGGCCGCGCCCGCCGGGCTGGCGGTGCTGGCCTATGTGGCGGGAGCGGCGGTGGGCAGCCGGCTGGCGGTCGCGGTACGGCGCGCCGCGCGGTGCGCGCCGCTGGACTTCCTGCTTCTGGAGGCCGCCGTCCTGTGGGCGGTGGCGGGCTGGTGGATCGCCGAGGGCGGACATCTGGCGGGGGTGGCGCGGTCCGTGGCGCTGGCGGCCGCCGCGGCGGCGATGGGCTGCCAGAGCGGCGGCCTGCGCGTCGCGGCGGGCTCGGGCGCGACCACCGCCTATCTGACGGGTCTGCTGACCGGCGCGGTCGCGGACGCGGTCACCGGGCGCCGTCCGCCGAGGCGGCTGCTGGTGACGATGGCGCCCCTGATCTGCGGCGCGGCTCTCTTCGCCCTCCTCGCTGACCGGCTGCGCGCCTCGGCCGCCGTGCTGCCCGCGCTGCTGGTCAGCGCGGCGTGGGCGTGGGCCCGTACGCGCGGCCGGGAGGAGCCGGCGGCCGCGCTCTAGCAAGGGTTTCCGAGAAGATCCGCGGAAGCCGACCGTCCGCGATCTCGGCCCGCTACCGTCCCCGGCATGGCGCACTCACACGACGAAAACGGTATACGGGACACTCGGAGCATCCAGCGCGACGGGGACGGTGACCGTCCCCGCAGACGGTTCGGACGGCTGGCGCTCGCCGTCGCGGGGGCGGCGGCCCTGGCGGCGATGGGCGTGGGCGTCTCCCTCGCGGCCGACGGGGACGAGCCCGCCACGCCCACCCCGGTCGCGAGCCCCTCCCCCGAGCCCTCCACTCCCCCGGACGGGGACTCCGGCGGGTCGGACGGCGGCGTGAGCGGCGGCGAGGACGGCGATGTCGGCACCAGCGGCGGCGAGGCCGAAACGGGCGGCCTGGGGACCGGCCCCGGTGACCCGAGCCCCACGTCCACCGAGGTGACCGACCCGCCGGTCCCCACCTCGGGCCCCGGTGACGAGTCACCCGCACCCGACGGGATCGCCGAGCTGAACGAGCGCATCGCGGAGCTGGAGAAGCAGGTCGACGAGTTGCCGACGAAGAAGGACCTGGCGGACGCGCTGCGCGCCTTCGCCGACGAGCTGGAGAAGTAGCCGGCCGGTCCTCCTCGGCCGCCGACGGGACGGGGGGGCGGGGACAGGGGCGCAGGCGTGAGGGCGGCACCCGCCGGGCAGAACACTGCGGGTGCTGACGGCGTCCCGCGTCGAACCTCTGTTCCCTCCCCCGCAGAGCCCGTCAGGAGGACACATGCACGACACCACCGCCCACATCGAGATGCGCGTCGAGCGTTTCGTACGGGAGCGCGTCGCTCCGGCCGTCGAACGCCGGCACGTCGCGCTGGACGTGACGGCGTGGGAGGTGCCCGGCGAGCCGGTGCCCTTCGCCGAGGCCGTGGGGCGGGAGTTCACGCCGTTCGCGCCCGGCATGACGTGGAGCAAGCCGTGGGGGACGACGTGGTTCCACGTCACCGGTGAGGTCCCGGACGGCTGGGGCGGGCCCGAGGTCGCGCTGGAACTCGCCGTCGACCTCGGTTTCTCCCCGGCCCAGGCCGGTTTCCAGGCCGAGGGTCTCGTGTACCGGCCCGACGGCACGATCGTGAAGGGCGTCGAGCCGTTCAACTCGGCCGTCCCCGTGGGGCCCGGCATCG
Source organism: Streptomyces sp. CRN 30 (assembly GCF_034105845.1). NCBI lineage: Bacteria > Bacillati > Actinomycetota > Actinomycetes > Kitasatosporales > Streptomycetaceae > Streptomyces > Streptomyces sp. CRN 30. Next base: position 3,696 of record NZ_JAVRHI010000365.1, read on the forward strand.
TCGACCTGTACATCGAGGCCGCCTCCAACCCCGACGTCGGCGGCGACCGCTTCTTCCTGCCCACTCCGCTGGGCGACAGGAGCACCGCCGGTACCGACCCGCTGTACACGCTGCGCAGGATCGACCTCGTCGAGCGGGACCTGACCGTCGACGCGCTGCTGCGGGACTGCTGGACGCTGACCGGGCTGATCGCGGAGCTGGCGGAGTCGCTGCCGCGCCGCGCCGAGATCCTCCGCGCGCTGGAGCGCATGTGCGACGCCGTCGATCCCGACCGGGTCGCCGAGACCGCCGGAGCGGGCCGGAAGGCGCTCGCGGAGGTCCTCGCCTCCCCCGCGTACCCGAGCGCGCACCGGGTGGTCGCGGTGGGCCACGCGCACATCGACTCGGCGTGGCTGTGGCCGACGCGGGAGACGGTCCGCAAGTGCGCGCGCACCTTCTCCAACGTGCTGGCCCTCATGGACGACCACCCCGGCTTCGTCTTCGCCTGTTCGAGCGCCCAGCAGTACGCGTGGATCAAGGAGCACTACCCGGAGCTGTTCGAGCGCATCCGGGAGCGGGTCGCCGAGGGCCGGTTCGTGCCGGCGGGCGGCATGTGGGTCGAGTCCGACACCAATCTCCCGGGCGGTGAGGCGCTGGCCCGGCAGTTCGTGCACGGCAAGGGGTTCTTCCTGCGGGAGTTCGGCTTCGAGCCGGAGGAGGTGTGGCTGCCGGACTCCTTCGGGTACACGGCCGCGCTGCCGCAGATCGCCCTCGCGGCGGGCGCGAACGCGTTCCTCACGCAGAAGATCTCCTGGAACGAGACCAACCGGATGCCGCACCACACCTTCTGGTGGGAGGGCATCGACGGCAGCCGCGTCTTCACCCACTTCCCGCCCGCCGACACCTACAACTCGCGGCTGTCGGGCGCGGAACTGGCCCGCGCGGAGCGCCAGTACGCGGAGAAGGGCGTCTCCGACATCTCGCTGCTGCCGTTCGGCTTCGGCGACGGCGGGGGCGGGCCCACCCGGGAGATGCTGGAGGCCGCCGCCCGTACGCGGTCCCTGGAGGGCTCCCCGAGGGTCGAGATCAGCACGCCCCGGCACTTCTTCGAGGAGGCGAAGGCGTCGCATCCCGCGCCGGGCACCTGGTCGGGCGAGATGTACCTGGAGCTGCACCGGGGCACCTACACGTCGCAGGCGCGGACCAAGCAGGGCAACCGCCGCAGCGAGCACCTGCTGCGCGAGGCGGAGCTGTGGAACGCCACGGCCGCCTGGCGGGGGCTCGGGACGTACCCGTACGACGCGCTCGACGACGCCTGGCGCACCGTACTGCTCCAGCAGTTCCACGACATCCTGCCCGGCTCCTCGATCGCCTGGGTGTACGAGGAGGCGGAGCGGAACTACGCGGCCGTCGCCGCCTCGCTGACACCGCTGATCGAGGCGGCGCAGCGCGCGCTGGCGGGCGAGGGCGACGTCCCGCTCGTGTTCAACGCCGCACCCGTCGGCGCGGCGGGGGCACCGGCGCTCGGCGCGGCGGCCGGGTCCGTGCCGGGGTGGACGGCGCCCGTGGCCGACGGCGCGGGCTGGGTGCTCGACAACGGCGTGCTGCGGGCCGGCTTCGACGCCGCGGGGCTCCTGGTGTCGCTGGTGGACCACTCCTCGGGGCGTGAGCTGCTCGCCGAGGGGGAGGCGGCGGCGCTGCTCCAGGTGTGCCGTGACACGCCGAACCAGTGGGACGCGTGGGACGTCGACGCGCACTACCGGCACAACATCACCGAACTCCGCGAGGCGGACGCGGTTCGGGCGGGTGACGGGGCGCTGGTGGTACAGCGGTCGTTCCGTGACTCGTCGTTCACGCAGACCTTCCGGCTCGCGGCGGGCGGGGCGGAACTCGACATCGAGACACGGGTGGACTGGCACGAGCGGGAGAAGCTGGTGAAGCTGGCGTTCCCGCTCGCGGTCCACGCCGACCGGGCCTCCTCGGAGGTGCAGTTCGGGCACGTGCAGCGGCCCACCCACTCCAACACGTCGTGGGACATGGCGCGTTTCGAGACCGCGGCACACCGGTGGGTGCACGTCGGCGAGCCGGAGTTCGGTGTCGCCGTCGCCAACGACTCGACGTACGGCCATGACATCTCCCGGCACCGGGCGGCGGACGGCTCGGCCCACACCCTGGTCCGGCAGTCGCTGCTGCGGGCGCCGCGGTTCCCCGACCCGCACGCGGACCAGGGGACGCACGTGCTGCGGACGGCGGTGCGGCCGGCGCCGACCGTGCTGGAGGCGCTCGACACGGGGTACCGGCTCAACCTGCCCGTGCGGACGGTGACCGGCGCCGGGCCGGTGGCTCCGCTGGTCGCGGTGGACTCCCCCGCGGTCGTGGTCGAGGCGGTGAAACTGGCCGAGGACCGGTCCGGGGACCTCGTCGTCCGGTTGTACGAGGCGCGGGGCGGCCGGGCGCGGGCCCGCGTCGAGGTGTCGGAACCGTACGTCCGGGCGTGGACGACCGACCTCCTGGAACGGGAGGTTCCGGCCGGCTCGGCGGTGCGGTCGCAGGCGTGGGACGCGCCGGCCGCGATCGACCTCGCCCTGCGGCCCTTCGAGATCGTGACGTTGCGGGTGCGGCGGGGGTGACGGGCCGCCTCCCGGTACGGCCTGCCCGCACCGCCAGTACGGCCTGCCCGCACCGCCACGCGGGGTGACGCGTGATCCGGCGGTGCGGGCGGCGTGGGCGGGCCGGTGTGCGGAGGATGCCGTCAGCCGCCGCGCAGGGTGAGCAGGTGGGCGGCGGTGAGGGCGACGGCGCGGTCCTCGTCCCGGGCGAGGGCGGCGAGGGCACGGTCGGCGGTGGCTCCCGCCACCCCGGCCAGCGCCTCCGTCAGCCGCCGC
>NZ_JAVRHI010000366.1:0-8852 GCF_034105845.1 Streptomyces sp. CRN 30
GAAGAGGAAACCGCCCATCGCGGCCGCCGCCGCGATGAAGATGACGTGCCCGAGATGATCGGGGTGAGCCGTTCTGGCTCCTGAACTGGGTGCCTGCGCAGAGCTGCTGGTCACGTGTACTCCTCGGGCCACCGGCAACGCTGCCGGGGTGGTTCACCTCCGGAACCGCCTGAAGGTTCCTGAAGGAAAAAGCAACGTTGCAGAGACTATGTCTTCAAGTTTCGAAGTCAAAGGGGAAGAGGTGTGAGCTACAAGACGTTCTGCACCGCGATCGATGGTGAGTTGTGTTCAAGAGTTGAAGTCGGCCTTACCGCAGCCGTTGGCTGATGACCTTGGACACGCCGTCACCCTGCATGGACACGCCGTACAGCGCGTCGGCGACCTCCATGGTCCGCTTCTGGTGCGTGATCACGATCAGCTGCGACGCTTCCTGGAGCTCCTGCATGATGCGGATCAGCCGCTGGAGGTTCGTGTCGTCCAGCGCCGCCTCGACCTCGTCCATCACGTAGAACGGACTGGGCCGCGCCTTGAAGATCGACACCAGCAGCGCCACGGCCGTCAGCGACCGCTCCCCGCCGGAGAGCAGCGAGAGCCGCTTGACCTTCTTGCCCGGCGGCCGGGCCTCGACGTCCACGCCCGTGGTGAGCATGTTGTCGGGGTCGGTCAGCACCAGCCGTCCCTCGCCGCCGGGGAACAGCCGCCCGAACACGCCCTCGAACTCCCGTGCGGTGTCCCGGTAGGCCTCGGTGAAGACCTGTTCGACGCGCTCGTCGACCTCCCTGACGACCTGGAGCAGGTCGGCGCGGGTCTTCTTCAGGTCCTCCAGCTGCTCGCTGAGGAACTGGTGCCGCTCCTCCAGCGCCGCGAACTCCTCCAGCGCCAGCGGATTGACCTTGCCGAGCTGCTGGTAGGCGCGCTCCGCGGCCTTCAGCCGCTTCTCCTGCTCGCTCCGGACGAAGGGCCGGGGCCGGTTGCGCGGGTGTTCCGGGTCGTCGGGGAGTTCCTCGCCCTGGGCGGGGGGCGAGGGCGGCACCATCTGGTGCGGCCCGTACTCGGCCGCGAGAGCTGTGGGTTCCACACCGAGTTCCTCCAGCGCCTTCGTCTCCAGCTGCTCGATCCGCAGCCGTTTCTCGGCGCCGAGTACCTCGCCCCGGTGGACTGAATCCGTCAACTTGTCCAGCTCGGCCTTGAGGTCGCGGCCCGCCGTGCGGGCCCCGGCCAGTTCCTGCTCGGAGCGTGCCTTGGCGGCCTCGGCGGCGGTCCGTTCCTGGTCGGCGCGGGTGAGGGAGACCTCGACGTGCGCCAGCAGTCCGCGGGCCCCGGCGGCGACGGCCCCCGCGACGGCGGCCTCGTGCCGCAGCCGGGCGCGGCGCTGCTCCGCACGCGCGCGTGTCTCGCGTTCCGCGCGGGCGGCCCGGTCCAGGGAGTCGGCCCGGCCGGCCAGCGCCTTCACCCGTTCCTCGTGCGTACGGGCCTGGAGACGGGCCTCCATCTCGGTCTGCCGGGCGTTGGCGCCGTCGGCGGCGAGCCGGTCCCGGCGGGAGGTGTCGGGCTCCTCGTCGACCGGTGTCTCCTCGGCCACCGCGAGCCGCTCCGCCAGCTCCTCCACGTCCGTCAGCGCCTTGTCCAGCGCCTCCTGCGCCCGGTCGGCCGCGGCGGCGGACCGCTCGGCCTCGCCGGCCGCGCCCCGGGCCTGTCCGGAGAGCCGCCCGAGCTGCTGGGCGACGGACGACTTCTCCCGGTCGGCGGCCCGGCGCCGCTCGGCCAGCTCCTCCACCAGAGCGGCGCACTCCCGGCGCCGCTCCCCCGCCGCGTCCTGGACCCCGGCCAGCTCCTCGCACCGTACGGCCAGCTCCGCCAGCTCGGCGGCGGCCTCGTCGACGGACGCCTGTACTTCGATGAGGCTGGGCGCTCCGGCGGACCCGCCCTGCGCGAGGTGCGCGCCGAGCAGATCGCCCTCGGCGGTGACGGCGACCAGGCCCGGCCGGGAGTACACCAGCTCCTCGGCGTCCTCGAGGCCGCCGACGACGACGGTCCCGCGCAGCAGCCGCCGCACGGCGGGCATCAGCTCGTCCGGCCCCCGCACGAGATCGGCGGCGTGCGTCAGCCCGTCGCTCCGCGCCGGCTGGGTCCCACGGCCGGCGACCTCGCCGGGCACGTCGGTGCGGGATGTGCCGGCGGTGTCCTCGGGCGCGCCCGTGATCAGCAGGGCCGCCCGGCCCGCGTCCTGTTTGCGGAGCAGGCGCAGGGCGTCGGCCGCCGCGGTCGGGGAGGTCACGGCGAGGGCGTCGGCGGCGGCGCCGAACGCGGCGGCGAGGGCGGCCTCGTGTCCCGGGGCCACGGTGAGCAGTTCGGCGGCCGGGCCGAGCAGCCCGGAGAGACGGTCGCGCGCGGCGAGCAGCGCGCCCGTGCCGTCCTTGCGGCGCAGGCCCAGGGCGAGCGCGTCGTGCCGGGCCCGGGTCGCGGCGCGGGCGCGTTCCGCTCCGGTGACCGCCTCCCGCGCGGCCGTCAGCGCGGCCTCGGCCTCGGCGAGCCCCGCCTTGGCTCCCTCGTGGCGTGCGGCGAGTTCGTGGTCGTCGGCGTCGAGCCCGTCGACCTCGGCTTTGAGCGTCTCGTACTCCGTCTGCGCGGCGACGGCCCGCTCCCGTGCCTCCTCCCTGGCGGTGGCCAGCCGTTCGATCTCGGCCTGGGCGGCGGCGGCGCGGGAGCGGGCGGCGCCCACCTGGCCGCTGAGCCGTGCGAGGCCCTCGCGGCGGTCGGCGATGGCCCGTGCGGCGTCCTTGAGGCGGCGTTCCTCCGCGGCCAGCTCCCGTTCGAGCTCCGCGCGGTGTGCGACCGTGTCCTCCAGCGCGCGCCGGGCCGCCTCCAGGGCGGCCTCCAGCTCGGCCTCCTGTTCGCGGACGCGGGCGGCGTCGCGCTCCAGCTCCTCCGGGTCGCGGCCCCGGCGCTCCTCCTCGGGGGCGGACGTGGCGCTCTTCACGCGCGCGTCGGCCAGCGACACCGTGCCGCGCACCCGTTCGGCGAGCTGGGACAGCTCGTACCAGGTCTGCTGGGTCCGCTGGAGGCGCGGGGTGAGCCGGCGCACCTCGTCCTCCAGCTGTGCCTCGCGCCGCAGCGCCTTGCCCAGCTCCTGTTCGGCGGCCTCCTTGCGCTCCTTCAGCGCGGCCTCGTCGGCGATCTCGGCCCGCAGCGCCTCGCGCAGCCGGACCAGGTCGTCGGCGAGGAGCCGCAGCCGGGCGTCGCGCAGGTCGGCCTGGATGACGGCGGCCCGGCGAGCCACCGCCGCCTGGCGGCCGAGCGGCTTCAGCTGGCGCCGCAGTTCGTCCGTGAGGTCCTGCACGCGCGCGAGGTTGGCCTGCATGGCGTCCAGTTTCCTGAGCGCCTTCTCCTTGCGCTTGCGGTGCTTGAGAACACCGGCGGCCTCCTCGATGAAGGCGCGGCGGCCCATGGGATCGGCGTGCAGGACGGAGTCGAGCTGGCCCTGGCCGACGATGACGTGCATCTCGCGGCCGATGCCGGAGTCGGAGAGGAGTTCCTGGATGTCCAGGAGGCGACAGGTGTCACCGTTGATCTGGTACTCGCTGCCGCCGTTGCGGAACATGATCCGCGTGATGGTGACCTCGGCGTACTCGATGGGCAGGGCCCCGTCGGAGTTGTCGATGGTGAGGGACACCTCGGCCCGGCCGAGCGGCGGGCGGCCGGTGGTGCCGGCGAAGATGACGTCCTCCATCTTGCCGCCGCGCAGCGACTTGGCGCCCTGTTCGCCCATGACCCAGCTGAGCGCGTCCACGACGTTCGACTTGCCCGAGCCGTTAGGACCGACCACGCAGGTGATGCCCGGCTCGAACCGGAGCGTGGTCGCCGAGGCGAACGACTTGAACCCGCGGAGGGTCAGGGCCTTCAGGTGCACGCCGCCGGACTCTACCTTCCGGTGGTGTCTCACTCCACGAACGCTTGGACCCGCGCGGTTTCACCGTTGAACGCGCAGGGCACATCAGACGTTAAAGAAGCTGAAGGCGCGTGGGGGCGGATCGGCGCGGGGGCGCGGGAGGAAAGAAAGAAGGGACGCCGAAGCGTCCCTTGCAACTCTGAGCAACCGAGCGGTTGTACGGGTGCCAACCACTGCTGGTGCTGTGCCGGAGCGATGCAGTGATCAGTGTGAGTGATCAGGTGAGCGCGGGCTCCGCCTGGTGTGCGTCAACGCTCTCCATGCTCTCCAGGATCCTGTCGTGAGAAGCGGCAGCCGCCAGCGCGTCGTTCTCCGCCTGAATCCGGACGAGCTCGGATTCCAGGTCCTGGACGCGCTGCTGGAGCCGTCGCATCTCGGCGAGGAGTCGCGGGTCGGAGCCGCCGACGTAACCGAGAAGCGCCTTTGCCATGATGGATGGTCCTCCACAATGAGTGACCGACCGATGCGGTGTGGGTCGTGAGGGATTCGCACCCGCGGTGCCTGGCACTTTTCTTCGCGTTCTTACTGCTGTTCCTACTGCCGTCCAACCATGCCAAACAGCTAAGGTGCGCGGGGCTTTCAGAGTCTCACCAAAAAGTTTGACGGTCAACACGATCACACCCCGTATTGGCGGACGGCCCGGGGCACGCGGCGCGGGAACGGCGGCGCTGCCTCTTCTGCGGGCCCCTCGGGGCGTGGCGATGATCCTGCCGTCCGGAGCCTGCCATGGCAAGCGATTCTTGGCAACCACCTGCTCGTTTCCGCTCCGGACGGGCTCGCGGAGGCGGCTCGGGGCCGTGGGCGCGGGGCCGTCGCCGGCCGGGGGTCAGCGGATGGCGAAGCCGTCGTAGCCGCCGCGGGGTGTGTCCCAGATCTCGGTGACGCCGTCCACGCGGCCGGGCGTGTCGTCGCCGCGGAGCCAGTCGAGGAGTCCTTCGCAGCGCTCCCGGGGGCCCTCCGCGACCACTTGGACGCGCCCGTCCCCCAGATTGAGAGCAAAACCACTCAGGTCGCCCAGCTCCAGTGCCCTCGCCCGCGTGAACCAGCGGAAACCCACACCCTGGACGCGTCCGCGCACCCAGGCGACCAGTCGTACATCCTCGCTCATGAGTGCAACCTAACGGGCCGATGTCCCTGCGGGCACTTCCTCCCCCGGCGCCATGCGGTACCGTCCCGACCCAATGAAACTCACATGAAACTCACTCGATCGTGTGGGTTTGGTGTTGATCAAGGGGACTTGATCAAGAGGACGAGTCGACCGCGAGTACGAGGAAGGCCAGTACATGGGACGCCACCGACGCTCCGCCGCCGGCCGCCGCGCCGCCGAGGCCGCGCAGCCGGAGGGCTCCGGGGCACGGCCCCACGACCCGCGGGCCTTCGCCGGGGACGGCCCCACGCTGGGGACGGCCCCCTACCTGAACCCCGAGGCGTACGCCGAGGAGCGGGCCAGGAGCGACGCCTACCTGTACGGCACGCAGGGCACGGCCGACGACGGCTCCCGGCAGCCGGCCGGTGCCACGGTGGCCTTCCCCCAGGACGGCTTCCGGCCCGAGGGCGACCGCGCCGAGGACGGCCCCGAACGCCCGGGAACACGCCGCCGCCGGAAGAAGGCGGGCGGCGCCCCGGTCCGTACGGGCCTGCTCGGTGCCTCCGCCGCCGTCGCCCTCGGCGCGGTCGCCGTGGCCACGGGCGTGGTGCCCGGCCTCGACGGGCTGCGCATCGGCGGCGGTCCGGGCGGCAGCGACAAGGTGCAGGCCGCGGACTCCCCCGCCAACACACCCGGCGGACAGGGCGGCACCTCCGGCACCGTCGGCAGCGGCGGCGAGGACGCGGCGGCCGGCGCCGGCCGCTCGGCATCCCCCTCCTCCCCCGCCGCCTCCGCGTCGGGGAAGCCGTCCGCCCCGGCATCCCCCACCCCGGACGAGAAGACGCCGTCGCAGGAGAAGAAGGAAGAGAAGAAGGCCGAGAAGGCGGCGGAGGCACCTGCGGCGTCCGACGCCGGAGAGACCGGGTCCACCCCGTCGCGCTCGGCCACGCAGGAGGCCCAGCAGCAGACGGAGAGCCCGTCCGGCGGGTCCGCCGCCGTCTCCCGCGAGGCCGCGGCCGAGGCGGAGGTGCTCCGGCTCGTCAACGTGGAGCGGGCCAAGGTCGGCTGCACACCGGTCGCCGCCGACAGCGCGCTGTCCGGACTGGCGGAGAGCTTCAGCGAGGCCATGGCCGCCGAGGACTTCTTCGACCACACCGACCCCAGCGGCCGGACCCCCTGGGACCGGGCCGAGGCAGCTGGGATATCCGGCCTCGGCGGCGAGAACATAGCCCGCGGCCAGGCGGACGCCGCGGCCGTGATGGACGCCTGGATGAACAGCGAGGGCCACCGGGCCAACATCCTGAACTGCGACTTCACGTCTCTGGGCGTCGGAGTCCACTTCGGGTCGGGCGGCCCCTGGTGGACGCAGGACTTCGGATACTGACGCATACCGGGCGGTCGGCGCCCTCTGCGGGACAGCGCTGCGCTCACGTACGCTGGAAGACATGTCGACCACGCACGAGCGCACGGAGGGGCTGAGCCTTCCGTACGACGTGTTCTCCCGGGCGTGTCCGTCCCGCGGCACGCTGGAGCACGTCACGGGGCGCTGGGGAGCGCTCACGCTCGGGGCCCTGTTCGAGGGCTCCCTCCGCTTCAACGAGCTGCGGCGCCGGGTGGACGGCGTCAGCGAGAAGATGCTCTCCCAGACCCTGCACGCGCTGGAGCGCGACGGTCTGGTGCACCGCGAGGCACAGCCCACCAACCCGCCTCGCGTCGACTACGAGCTGACTCCCCTCGGCCGTGAGACGGCCCGCCGGCTGATCGCCCTCATCGAATGCCTCGAAGGCAGCATGGACGAGGTCCTCGCCGCGAGAGAGCGCTACGACGCCGAGCGCGTCGCTACGGCGTGACGCGCGGCGGGCGCTGGCACTTCGGGCAGTAGTAGCTGGACCGGTTCATCCACGGCCGGCGGCGCATCGGCGTGGTGCAGCGGCCGCAGGGCTGCCCTTCCCGGCCGTACGCGTCGAGCGAGCGGTCGAAGTAACCGGACTCCCCGTTGACGTTGACGTACAGGCTGTCGAAGCTGGTGCCGCCGACCGCGAGGGCCGCGTTCATCACGTCCCTGACATGGCCGAGCAGCTCGGCGGTACGGGGCCGGGTGAGCGTCGCCGTGGGACGTTCGTAGTGCAGGCGGGAGCGCCAGAGCGCCTCGTCCGCGTAGATGTTGCCGACGCCGCTGATCAGAGACTGGTCGAGCAGGGCCCGCTTGACGGTGGTGCTCTTGCGGCGCAGTGCCCGGTGGAAGGCGTCGTCGTCGAAGAGCGGGTCCAGCGGATCGCGGGCGATGTGCGCGATGACGTCGGGCAGCCCGTCGGGGCCGGTGTCGTGCAGAGAGAGCCCGCCGAAGGTCCGCTGGTCGACGAAGCGCAGCTCGGTGCCGAGGGCGTCGGCGAACCGCACCCGGACGCGCAGGTGTTTCTCGGCCGGGGCCTCGTGCGGCTGGACCAGCAGCTGTCCGCTCATGCCGAGGTGGGCGAGGACCGCCTGGCCGCTGTCCTGGAGGGGCAGCCACAGGTACTTGCCGCGGCGGCTGGGCACACCGACGCGGTGGCCCTTCAACCGCTGGGCGAAGTCGTCGCCCCCTGCCAGGTGGCGGCGGACGGCACGGGGGTGCAGGACGTCGGCGTCGGCGACGGTCCGGTGGGCGACCCATCGCTCCAGACCACGCCGGACGACCTCGACCTCGGGCAACTCGGGCATGCGCTTCCCATCGGCGGGACGGTGTGGCGACGACACCGAGCGCCCGCCCCGGGCGGGGGCGGGCGCTCGGGTGCGCTTCTCTTCTTCGGAGCGAAGCGGATCAGGCGGAGGCCGACGGTGCGTCGGCGCTCTCCTCGGCGGCCTCGGCCGCCTTGGCGCGTTCGTCCGCCGCGGTCCGGATGGACCGCCACGCGGACTCCGCGGCCTGCTGTTCCGCTTCCTTCTTGCTGCGGCCGGTGCCGGTGCCGTACGAGACGCCTCCGACGCGGGCGGCAGCGGTGAAGGTCTTCTCGTGGTCGGGGCCGGTCTCCGTGACCAGGTACTCGGGGACGCCGAGCCCTTCGGTCGCGGTCAGCTCCTGGAGGCTGGTCTTCCAGTCCAGGCCGGCGCCGAGGTTCGAGGACTTCTCGATCAGGGGGTCGAAGAGGCGGTGCACCAGCTCCCCCGCCGCGTCCAGACCCTGGTCGATGTAGACCGCGCCGATCACCGCTTCGAGGGTGTCGGCGAGGATGGATGCCTTGTCCCGGCCGCCCGTGCCCTCTTCACCGCGGCCGAGCCGGATGAAGGAGCCCAGGTCGAGCCCGCGGCCGACCTCCGCCAGCGCACGTGAGTTGACCACCGCGGCCCGCAACTTGGCCAGCTGGCCTTCGGGCAGGTCGGGGTGGGTGCGGTACAGCGTGTCGGTGACGACGAGACCGAGCACGGAGTCCCCGAGGAACTCCAGCCGCTCGTTCGTCGGCAGACCGCCGTTCTCGTACGCGTAGGAACGGTGCGTCAGCGCACGCACCAGAAGGGCGGACTCGAGGTGGTACCCGAGCCGCCCTTCCAGAAGCGTGTGGGACGAGGCCTGGTTGTCCGCCTTCTTCTTGGCGGACGGGTCCGCCTTGGCGTCTTCCGCCTTCTTGGCAGTGGACACAGTGCCTGTCACCAGCCGCTCAGACCTCGAGGACCTGGCGCTTGTTGTAGGTGCCGCAAGACGGGCACGCGATGTGCTGCTGCTTGGGCTCGTGGCAGCGCTCGCACGCAACCAGGGTGGGGACCGCAGCCTTCCACTGCGACCGGCGGTGGCGCGTGTTGCTGCGCGACATCTTCCGCTTCGGAACAGCCACGGCTACT
>NZ_JAVRHI010000367.1:0-18951 GCF_034105845.1 Streptomyces sp. CRN 30
CCGCCGCCCGGCACCTAGGCTCGGCCGCGCTGGTGCCGCAGGCCCTGGAGTACCTCGCCTACGCCGAACTCCGCGCCGGCCGGCACGCCCAGGCCCGCGCGCACGCCGAGGAAGGGCTGCGCACCGCCCTGCGCGCCGGGCAGCGCAACACCGCGGCCCTGCACCACGCCGTACTGGCCATGGCGGCGTCCATCGAGGACGACCCCGCTGTCGTGACCCGGCATGTGACGGCCGCCCAGACCACGGCCCGGCGCCACGGCCTCGCCCAGGCCGCCACCCTCGCCGAGTGGGCGGCGGCCCGTGTCGACCTCGGCCGGGGCCGGCCCCACGACGCCGCCGACCGGCTCGGCCTGCTCGTCCTGCCCGGCCCGTTGCGCGGCCACTTCGCGGTGTGGCGGCTCGCCGTGCCCTGTTTCGTGGAGGCCGCCGTCCCCGCCGGACGCCACGAGGACGCCCGTACGGTCCTGGCGGACTTCGCCGACTGGGCGGCCTTCGGCGCGGACCGGCAGTCCGCCGGCCAGCTCGCCCGGTGCCGCGCCATGCTGGCCGGACCCGACCACGCCGACGCCCTCTACCGGGCGGCCCTGGCCCGCCACGACGAGAGCGGCGTCGGCGACTTCGAACGGGCCCGTACCGCGCTGCTGTACGGCAAGTGGCTGCGCCGCCGCCGCAGACCGCGGGAGGCCCGGGACCACCTCGGCGGCGCGCTGGCCGGCTTCGAACGCTGCGGCGCCGGGGTCTGGGCCGAGCAGACCCGCGGCGAACTCCGCGCCATCGGCACCGCCCCACGGGACCCGGACGCCGGAGCCCTGACCGGACTCACCCCGCAGCAACTGCGGATCGCCCGGTACGTCGCCGAGGGCGCCACCAACCGTGAGGTCGCCCTGACCCTCGCGGTCAGCACCCGCACCGTCGACTACCACCTCCGCAAGGTCTTCGCGGTGCTCGGCGTCCGCTCCCGCGTCGAACTCGCCCGCATGGTCGACCGGTCGGAGCAGACGGCGGCCCACCCCTGACGGCCCGGCCCGCCCCCGCACGGTTCAGCGCGTCAGCGTCTCGAAACCCACCGCGTCGCAGTAGGCCACCACCCGGCCCTCCGCCTGCGGGTCGCCCTCGACCGCCAGCGCCGTGTCGGTCAGGACGTGGCTGCCGCCGGTGTCGAGACGGTCCCGGTCCAGCGGCTTCGAGGCGGCGACGACCGCGATCCCGGCGATCCCGTCGCCGCCGTCGCCCGCGTTCCTGGCCTGCTGCCAGGCGCCCAGCCGGCCGCAGTACGTCTCCCGCCGGTCATGGGCCACGGCGGAGTCGGTACCGGAGCATCCGGTCAGGCACACCCCCAGCACCCCGGCCACCGCGACGGCGACGGCGACGGCACCCCCACGCACGTAGCCACGCACGTAGCCATGCACGTAGCCACGCACGTGCCCGCGTCCGTGCCCGCGGCCGTGTCCCCGCGCGCCCCCGCGTCCGCCCGTCCTGCTCCGTCCCATGGACGTGCCCTCCCCGTGCCGTCACCGTGATGATCACGGCAGAGTACCGGCCGACGTGCGGCCGAGCCGGATTTCTGCCGCCGAGGGCCTAGGGACCGACCGGACGGTATGCCATCCTTCGGGCAGGACGAGTCAGGGGGACGGCAGCGTACGGGCGAGAAGGGCCCGGCGCGAGCCACCGCTGGAAGCCCGAGCCTGGGGGAGGACCGCGATGCACCACGCCGTACGGTCACGAGCAGCGATCCGCACCGCACCCGCACCCGTTCCGCGCCCGCGGACACGACGCGTCACGTCACTGATCGACGCCGACGCGCTCCGCGTCCTGCACCGGGCCGCCCGCGTCCTCCTGGACGACCTGCCCGACCTCACCGACCGCCTGGTGGCGGTGCTCCAGGAACAGGAGCCCGCCTACCGCGCGGCCATGGCCGGCGACCCCACCGGCACCTGGCAGGAGGCGCACCGCTCGCTGCGGCACAGCGTCACCTCGCTGCTCGACCCGCGCAGCAACCGGGAGGCGGCCCGCCGCTGCTCCTGGCGGATCGGCGCCGCCCGCGCCGAACAGGGCCTGCCGCTGGACGCCCTGCTGCACGCGTTCCGCCTCGGCGGCTCCCTGGTGTGGCAGTGCCTGGTGGAGGAGACCAGCCGCACGGCCCCCGAGGACGTCCGCCTGCTGGTGCACGTCGCCTCCGACGTGTGGAACTTCGTCGACGAGCACTCCACCCTCGTCGCCGACGCCTACCGGCAGGTGGAGTGGCAGCTCAACCGCCGCCGCGAGAACCGGGCCCGGCTGCTCACCGCCGCCCTCCTCGACGGCAGCAGCCGCATCGCCGACCTGCCCGAGGCCGCCCAGGCGCTCGACCTGCCCGAACACGGCCGGTACGTCGTCGTCGCCGTCACCGGCGGACACCCCGCGCGCACCGACCTCGCCAGGACCGCGGCCGTGCCCGACGGAGCCCGCGTGCACTGGCACGCCGGGGTCGACGTGGACCACGGCATCGTCCTCGTCACCTCGGGGGGCGGGGACGGCCCGGACGCACCGGCGCCCGTGCGCACGGACCTCGCCCCCGGCGTCCGGATCGGCGTCGGCACCCCCGTCGACGGCCTGGCCGCCGTGGGCGACGCCCGCCGGCTGGCCGACACCGCCCTGCGCATCTGTCCCGCCGGCGGCGGCACCGTACGCCTCGCCGACCACCTGCCCGCCGCCCTGGTCGTCTCCAGCCCCGAACTGGGCGGCGCCCTGGCCGACAGAGTCCTCGGCCCGCTGCTGCGCCTCGAACCCGCCGACCGGGAGGTGCTGCTGGACACCCTGACCACGTGGCTCGCCTGCGACGGCTCCGCGCAGCGGGCGGGTGAGCGGCTCTACTGCCACCGCAACACGGTGCTGAACCGGCTGCGCCGCTGCGAACAGCTCACCGGCCGCTGTCTCACCCGCCCGTCCGACATCGTGGAAGTCAGCCTGGCCCTCACCGCGCACCGGCTGCTGCCGGGCTAGGCCCTGTCGGCGCCCGACCACCGCTTCGGCGACGGGGCGCTCTCGTACAGGAGTACGACAGCACGCCCACCGGTGAGGCTGGGCGTCCGCACAGACTCGCCCCGGCCGGACTGGGACGCCGCATCGTCTCGCGCCGGGGCGCTGTACCGGCCCCGGGCGCCCGTGCTGTCGTGAGCGCGCGTTCCTCCCCGAACGCCGACCCGTCCCAGCCCGTCCCAGCACCTGCGCACCTCAGCACCTGCGCACCTCAGCACCTCAGCACCGTGAACTCCCGTACCACGTACGTCGGTACGCCCCCGTAACCGTGCCGGTCGCCACCGGTACGGCGCCAAGGAGCCGTAATGCCCGAAGCACCACCGGACGAGGCGTCCGCGCTGCACGTCGAGGAAGTCGACGTGACCTACGGCCGCGCCCTGTCCGCCCTCCGTTCCGTGTCGCTGACCGTGCCGCACGGCGGTGTCGTCGCCCTGCTCGGCGCCAACGGCGCGGGGAAGACGACGCTGCTGCGGGCCGTCTCCGGCACGCTGCGCCTGCACCGCGGCGCGGTCACCGCGGGCCGTGTCCGCTACGGCTCCACCGTCCTCGACGGCCGGGACCCGGTCGCCGCCGTCCGCGCCGGAGTCGTCCAGGTGCCCGAGGGCCGGCGGGTGTTCGCCGGGCTCAGCGTGGACGAGAACCTGCGGGCCGGGGGACTCGGCCTCACCCGCCGTTCCCCGGCCCGGACCCGCGAGGCCCGCGACCGCGTCCTCACGCTCTTCCCGCGCCTCGCCGAACGCCCCCATCAGGCCGCCGGGCTGCTCTCCGGCGGCGAGCAGCAGATGCTCGCCATCGGCCGCGCCCTGATGGCCTCCCCGCGCCTGCTCCTCCTCGACGAACCCTCCCTCGGACTCGCGCCGATGATGGTCCAGCGGATCGCCGCCGTCGTCCGCGAGATCAACACCCAGGGCACCGCCGTCCTGCTCGTCGAGCAGAACGCCGGCATGGCGCTGTCCCTCGCCGACCACGCCTACGTCCTGGAGGTCGGCGAGATCCGCCTGTCCGGACCCGCGGACGAACTCGCGCGGACCGACGCGGTGCGCCGCCTCTACCTGGGCGAGACCGCCGACGGTCAGGGGGCCGCGTGACCGCCCGCGGGCCCGAGGGGCACGTGACCGCCCGCGAGCCGGAGGAGCGCGCGACGACCCGCGTCGCGGCCCCGCCCCCGCTGGAGGTCCGGGACGTCACGGTGCGCTTCGCCGGTCTCACCGCCCTGGACGAGGTGTCCTTCACCGTCGCCCCCGGCACCGCGCACGCCGTCATCGGCCCCAACGGCGCCGGCAAGTCCACCTGCTTCAACGTCCTGTCCGGGCTCTACCGCCCCGCCTCCGGCACCGTCCGGCTCGGCACCACCGAGCTGACCCGGCTCGCCCCGCACCGGATCGCCGCCCTGGGTGTCGCCCGTACCTTCCAGAACATCGTCACCACCCAGGGCACGGTCGCCGACAACCTGATGCTCGGCCGCCACGCCCTGTCCCGCGCCGGCTTCGCCGCCAGCGCCCTGCGGCTGCCCGGCGCCGTCCGGGAACAGCGCGCCCATCTCGCCCGCGCCCGTGAGATCGCCGAACTCACCGGGCTCGGCGCCCTCTTCGACACCCCCGTCGCCCTGCTCTCCTACGGCGACCGCAAGCGCGTGGAACTCGCCCGCGCCCTCTGCCTGGAGCCCCGTGTGCTGCTGCTCGACGAACCCGTGGCCGGCATGAACGCCGCCGAACGGGCCCGCACCGCCGACGTCGTCCGCGACGTACGCGCCGAACTCGGCCTCTCCGTGGTGCTGGTGGAACACGACATGGGCCTGGTCATGCGGCTCGCCGACGAGGTCACCGTCCTCGACTTCGGCCGCCGCATCGCCCACGGCACCCCGAGCGAGGTGAAGCGCGACCCCGAGGTGCTCCGCGCCTACCTCGGCACCGAAAGCACCGAAAGCACCGAGAACACGGGGCAGACCACCGGGGAGGGCGCCGCATGACCGGCCTGCTCGACAACCTCCTCAACGGCGTCGCCCTCGGCGCCGTCTACGCCCTGATCGCCCTCGGCTTCGTCACCATCTTCAAGGCGTCCGGCGTCCTCAGCTTCACCCACGGCTCCCTGCTCCTCTTCGGCGGCTACCTCGTCGCCGTCCTCCACGACGACCTCGGCTTCGCCGGCGCCCTCGCCCTCGCGATCGTCGCGACGGCGGCCCTCGCCGGGCTCCTGGACCGGGTCCTGCTCCAGCGCATCGGCACCGACGGCCACGCCGCCCACGTCCAGACCATCGTCACCATCGGCATCGACATCGTCCTCGTCACCGACCTGGCCCGGCGGATCGGCGGCGACCTGCTCTCCCTCGGCGACCCCTGGGGCGACGCGGTGACCGAGATCGGCCCGGTGACCGTCGCCGACAGCCGCATCGCCGCGATCGTCGTCTCCGCCCTCGCCATCGGCGGCGCGTTCGCCCTGTTCCGGTTCACCCCCTGGGGCCTGTCGCTCCGCGCGGCGGCCGAGGACGCCGAGGCCGCCGCGCTGATGGGCGTACGGCTGACCCGGGTACGGATGCTCGCCTGGTGCCTGGCCGGGGCGCTCGCCGCGCTGGCCGCCGTCTTCCTCGCCGCGTTCCCGGCCCCGGGCCTGGAACGCACCACCGGGCAGATCGCCCTCAAGGCGTTCCCCGCCGCGATCCTCGGCGGCATGGCCTCGCCCGTCGGCGCCCTGGTCGGCTCGATGCTGATCGGCCTCACCGAGGCGTTCGTCGCCGGCTACCAGTCCGACCTGCACGTCCTCGGCGAGGGCTTCGGCGACG
Source organism: Streptomyces sp. CRN 30 (assembly GCF_034105845.1). NCBI lineage: Bacteria > Bacillati > Actinomycetota > Actinomycetes > Kitasatosporales > Streptomycetaceae > Streptomyces > Streptomyces sp. CRN 30. The sequence continues at coordinate 5,798 of NZ_JAVRHI010000367.1, forward strand.
TCGCCCCGTACGCCGTGATGATCCTCGTCCTCCTGGTCCGCCCCGCCGGACTCTTCGCGGCGAAGGGAGCGGCCCGTGTCTGACCTCCTCAAGTACGGCCGGCTGCTGGTCCCGCTGCTGCTGCTCGGCGCCCTGCCCTTCTACCTCGACGCGTTCTGGCTGCGCATCGGCCTGTTCTCGATGGCCGCCGCCATCGGCGCGGTCGGCCTCGGCCTGCTCACCGGCAGCGCCGGACAGCTCTCCCTCGGCCACGCCTTCTTCCTCGCCGTCGGCGCCTACGGCTACGTCTGGCTGGCGGGCGAGCCGGGCCCCGGACTGCCGCCCGCCGTCGCCCTCGTCCTGGCGGTGCTCCTCGCGGGCGCGGCCGGTGGCCTCTTCAGCCCCGTCGCCGGCCGGGTCAAGGGCATCTACCTGGGCGTCGCCACCCTCGCCCTGGTCTTCCTCGGCCACCATGTGCTGCTCACCGCGGACTCCGTCACCGGCGGCTTCAACGGCCGCTCCGTACCGCCGCTGGAGATCGGCGGGTTCACCTTCGACCAGGGCGACGACCTCACCGTCCTCGGCGTGCCGTTCGGCGCCGAGGAACGGCTGTGGTACCTCGGCCTCGCCCTGTTCGCCCTCACCTGGTTCACCGCCCGCGGCCTGCTCCGCGGCCGGCCCGGCCGCGCCCTGGTCGCCCTGCGCGACAGCGAGACCGCCGCGTCCGTGATGGGCGTGCACGTCGCCCGCTACCGCTCGGCCGCCTTCGTCGTCTCCTCCATGTACGCCGGACTCGCCGGGGTCCTGCTGGCCCTGGCCTTCCGCCGCGTGGTGCCCGACTACTTCTCCCTCGCCCTCTCCGTCGACTACCTCGCCATGATCGTCATCGGCGGGCTCGGCTCCGTCGCCGGAGCCACCGCGGGCGCCGTCTTCGTCACCGCGCTGCCGCTGCTGATGACCCGCTACGCCGACCAGTTGCCGCTGGTCGCCACGCCCGGGAGCGGCGACGGCTCGGTCGGCCCGACCGAGGCCGCCCGCTACCTCTACGGAGCCGCCATCGTCGTGATCCTGCTCTACGCCCCCGACGGCCTCTCCGGCCTCGCGCGGCGCACCCGGGCCCGGCTCCGCCGCCGCCCCGGCGCCCCCGCACCCTCCTCCGACGCCGGGGCCCCGCCCCGGCCCTCCGCAACCGCCGTACGAGCCAAGGAGCACACTCCGTGAACGCCACGCACACCAGGTCCCGCCTCACCAAGACCGCCCTGGCCGCGGCCGTCGCCGCCGTCCTGCTCGCGGGCACGGCGTGCAGCTCCAAGGGCGACGGCGACGGCGGCGGCGACGGCGCCGACGGCGTCAAGGCCGGCCCCGGCGTCAGCGACGCGACCATCAAACTGGGCGCGCTCACCGACCTCACCGGCCCCTACGCCACCCTCGGCAAGTCCATCGTGCAGGCCCAGCAGATGTGGGCCGACGAGACCAACGCGGCGGGCGGCATCTGCGACCGCAAGGTCGAGATCGTCGTCAAGGACCACGGCTACGACGTACAGAAGGCCGTCGCCGCCTACGCCGACATCTCCTCCGACGTGGTCGCGCTGCCGCAGGTCATCGGCTCGCCGGTGGTCTCCGCGCTGCTCGACGACATCGAGCGGGACGAGATGCTGACCTTCCCGCAGGCGTGGGCGGCCGACCTGCTCGGCAAGGACGCCGTACAGGTCCTCGGCACCACCTACGACCTCGACATGATCGCCGCCGTCGACTACCTGACCCGCGAGAAGAAGATCACGAAGGGCGCCACCATCGGCCACGTCTACTTCGAGGGCGACTACGGCGCCAACGCCCTGGAGGGCTCCGAGTGGGCGGCCGAGAAGGCGGGCCTGAAGGTGGTGGGCCAGAAGATCAAGGCCACCGACACCGACCTGACCGCGCAGGTCTCCGCGCTGCGCAAGGCCGGTGTGAAGGCCGTCCTGATCAGCGCGGGACCCGCGCAGACCGCGTCCCTCGCCGGCGTCGCGGCCTCCGTCGGCCTGACGGTGCCCATCGTCTCCAGCGCCCCCGGCTACGCCCCGCAGCTGATGAAGACCCCGGCGGCGAAGGCGCTGGAGGCCATGGTGAACGTGGTCAGCGCCGCACCGGCGGTCAGCTCCGACCTGCCGGGCGTCCAGAAGATGGTCACCGCCTACGGCAAGAAGTACCCGGACTCCCCGGTCGACTCCGGCGTGCTCTCCGGCTACAACGCGGCCCAGTTGCTCGGCGCCGACCTGAAGAAGGCGTGCGAGGGCGGCAGCCTCACCCGGGAGGACGTCGTCAAGGCCCACCGCTCGCAGGACGACGCCGACACCGGACTCGGGACGCCGCAGAACTTCACCGACGTCTCCCAGCCCGCCAGCCGGTCCACCTACGTGCTCAAGCCCGACGCCAAGGCCACCGGCGGCATGGTGAACGTCGAGGAGGCCCACGAGGCGCCCGGCGTCGAGGAGTACCTGGCCTCCCGAGGCTGACCCGCGGAGCGGGGGGTGGGGCACCGGTCCGCCCGGCGCCCCACCGCCGTCCGTCCTGCCGCCGTCCGTCCCGGTCCCGTCCGGTCCTGGCCCGGTCCCGTCCGGTCCACGGGCTGGTTCGGGCGAACATCGGCTGCCTAGGATGTACTCTCAGTCAAATCAACGCAGTTGGCGCCGCCGTACGAAGCTGGGGGAACGATGCAGGCCGACAAGCAGCTGTCCACGGAGATCAACGCCAACGTGCCGACGGCCGCTCGCATGTACGACTACTACCTGGGCGGCAAGGACAACTACGCGGCCGACCGGGCGGCGGTCGACGAGCTCGACAAGGTCGTCCCCAGCACCCGCCGACTGGCCCTGAACAACCGGCGCTTCCTCCAGCGCGTGGTGCGTGTCCTCGCCCAGGAGTACGGCGTCCGCCAGTTCCTGGACCACGGCTCCGGCCTGCCCACCCAGAACAACGTGCACCAGGTCGCCCAGCGCGTCGCCTCCGACTCCCGGGTGGTCTACGTCGACAACGACCCGATGGTGCTGGTCCACGGCCGCGCGCTGCTCGACCAGAACGAGCGTACGGCCGTCATCCACGCGGACATGCGGGCGACCGACGAGATCTTCGCGCACCCCGAGACCCAGCGCCTCATCGACTTCTCCCAGCCGGTGGCCGTGCTCTTCAACTCGGTCTTCCACTGCATCCCGGACAGCGAGACCGACGGCCCGGCGGCGGTCGCCCGTCGGGTCACCGAGCGCCTGGCGCCCGGCAGTTACGCCGTGATGTGCCAGCTGGTCAGCGAGGACCCCGAGGTCCGCGCGTCCGTCACCGCCTTCATGGACCAGGCCACCCAGGGCCACTGGGGCCGTGTACGCCAGGAGAAGGACGTGGCGGAGTGGTTCGACGCGATGGACGTCCTCGCGCCGGGTCTGGTCGAGGTGTCGACCTGGCGTCCGGACACCGAGGTGGCGCCCCGGCAGCTCACTCAGGAGTGGATCGAGTTCGGCGGGGTCGGCCGCGTCCGCTGAGACGGACCCCGGCCGCGAGGCGGTCCCGCGCGCTCACCGCGCGGGATAGCGGTCCCCGATCGTCCGGCACAGCAGCTCCACCGACTCCTTCGGGGTGAGCGCCTCGTCGGCCAGCCGGTCCAGGGCGACCCGGTACTCCTCGGTCTCGTCCCGGTCCTCCAGGAAGTTGGCGCTGCGGATGTGCTCCAGGTAGACCACGTCCGGCAGGTCGGCGCCGCTGAAGCGCAGGTAGGTCACCGGTATCGCGGGCGCCGACGCGTTGGTCACGTTCAGCGGCACGATCTGGAGTGTCACGTTGGGCCGCGCGGCGATCCGCGCGAGGTGCTCCAGCTGCTCACGCATCACCGCCGCGCTGCCCAGCACCCGCAGCAGCACCGACTCGTCGATGATCGCCCACACCTGCGGCGCGCCGGCCCGGGAGACCAGCTCGGCCCGGCGCGAGCGCAGTTCGACCCGTCGCTCGACCTCGGCCGCCGGCGCGTTCGGCAGGCCGCGCTCCACCACCGCACGGGTGTAGGCGGGCGTCTGCAGCAGACCGGGGACGTACTGGATCTCGAACGTACGGATGGTCTCGGCCGCCTCCTGCAGTCCGACCAGCCGGTCGAACCACTCGGGCATCAGCCGCTTGTCGTACCGCTGCCACCAGCCCGGCTCCCCGGCCCGGCGCAACAGCTTCACCAGGACCGACGCCTCGTACTCGTCGGTGCCGTACAGCGCGAGCAGGGCGCGGACATCGGTCTCCGTCGGCGGCCTGCGGCCCTTGCCGGCCTCGATGCGGGAGAGCTTCGCCGCGCTGAACCCCAGCTCCCGCGCGGCCTGGTCCTGCGAGAGGCCGGCGTCCTCGCGGAACCCCGCGAGCTGCACGCCGACGAGCATCTTCAGCAGGGTGGGGGCCGGCTCGGGCCGCTCCAGATAAGGTTCGAGACGGGAGAGGCGGTGCGACGAGACGGCGGACATACCTGACTCCCAGCAGACCGGCAGACGTGGGGAACAGACTATCCCATCGGGCCGGCGCCTACCCTACCGGCCCGTAGAAATCCGGCAGTTGAGCCGGGTCCGGCGCGACCCTCAGAGCAGGTGGTCGAACTCGCCGTCCTTCGCCCCGGCCACGAAGGCCGCGACCTCGGCGGGGGTGTAGACGAGCGCCGGGCCGTCGGGGTCGCGGGAGTTGCGCAGCGCGATGCCCCCGTCGACCCGGGCGACCTCGACGCAGTTGCCCTCGGCGTTGCTGTGGCGGCTCTTGGTCCAGCGGGCGTCCAGCGAACTCGCCCGTACTCCGTTGTGTACCTGTGGCACCGCGGTCTCCTTGCTGTTCCGGGGGAGCGGACAGCGGCTCTCGGCCTCGCGCGCTCCCAGCCGATTTCTCGCGCAATTTCTCGTGCAATTGCACGCGAGCGCTGTCAGCGTGGATAATAGCCGTGGCGCAACCCCTGCGTCGACGCCCCAACCTGACCCCGTATCAGGGAGTTGTCGTGCCGTCACCCGCGTCCCCCGCACTCCGGCCGCTGAGCGCGCTCGCGGCCCGGACGCAGGACGGCGCCGGTCAGCTCCCCGCCGGACCGGGACAGTTCGCCTCTCCCGAGGCGTCCCGCCCCCGGGACCGGCGGGCCGCGGCGGTCAGCCTCTGCCTCGCCTGCGACCGCGCGGGCTTCGCGCGGGCCCGCGCCTTCACCCGCGACACCCTGCGCGACTGGCGGTTGGAGGAGAGGACCGACGACGCCGTCCTGGTCGTCACCGAACTGGCCGCCAACGCCGCCGTGCACGGCACGGCCGCGGGCGACGGCCCGGCGGAGTTCCGGCTCGGGCTCAGCCTGGAGCCCGGGGTGCTGACGCTGACCGTCTCCGACCCCGGCACGGACGCACCCGTGCCGGCCCCGGCCGACGACCGCTCCCTGCCGGAGCACGGCCGCGGCCTGCGGATCGTCGACGCGCTGGCCGACGTATGGGGGTGGGTCCCCGGACCCGCCCCGGGCAAGACCGTCTTCGCCAGGCTGCCGGCCCGCCCCTCGCCCTGACCCCACCGACCGCTGCGGAAAGGCCCCACGCCATGTGCCCCGCTCCGACCCAGCAGCCGAGCACCCAGCGCACCGAACTCCGGCCCCCCACGGCCGGCCCCGCCGTCCTGCGCGGACTCGACCGGATTCCCTGGGCCGAGATCCAGGACTCCAGCGGATCCGCCGCGGCCGTACCCGCCCTGCTCGGCCGGGTGGCCGGTGACGATCCCGAGGCCGCGCTGGCCGCCCTCGCCGAACTGCGCGGCCGCGTCTGCCAGTACGGCTTCGTCGTCGAGCAGGCGACCGCCGCCACCGTCCCCTTCCTCTGGGAACTCGCCCAGCATCCCGGGGTGACCTGCCGCGCGCAGATCATCCGGCTGCTCAAGAACATCGCGGACGCCCGGCAGTGGGAGAGCACCGCCGCCGTCTATCCCAAACTGCTCAACCACCGCGAGAACCCCGTCGTCTGGGAGCGCGCGGCCCGCCAGGCCGTCCGCGCCCGCCGGGCCGCCCTGGAGCGCCTGATGGCCGACGACGACACGGAGGTCACCCGCGTCACCAGCGAACTGGCCCGCGTCATCGGGGAGTAGGGCCGGTTCGACCCGCGTCCCCCACGGGGGTGGGGGCGCGGGTCTCCCGCTGCGTGGGACGGTGTGGCGCACTCCCGGCCGAACGGGTAAGAAAGCGCTTGCCCCACCCACGGCCGCACGGGAGGACCACGCCGATGGCGTCGTCGCTTGAAAAACCGCTCGACCACCGCTACCGCGGCGAGCACCCGATCCGCACCCTCGTCTACCTCTTCCGCGCCGACCGCCGCCGGCTGGCGGGCGCGGTCGCCGTCTTCACGGTCAAGCACAGCCCTGTCTGGCTGCTGCCGCTGATCACCGCGGCCATCGTCGACACCGTCGTCCAGCACCGGCCGATCAGCGACCTGTGGGTCGCCACCGGGATCATCATGTTCATCCTGGTGGTCAACTACCCGCTGCACCTGCTCTACGTCCGGCTCCTGTACGGCAGCATCCGCCGCATGGGCACCGGACTGCGCTCCGCGCTCTGCACCCGCATGCAGCAGCTCTCCATCGGCTACCACTCCCGGGTCAGCGCCGGTGTGCTCCAGGCCAAGGTGGTCCGCGACGTCGAGACGGTGGAACAGGCCGTGCAGCAGACCGCGGAGACCGGACTCGGCGCGGTCACCGTCCTGGTCGGCGGGCTCGTCATCATCGGCGTGCGCACCCCGGAGTTCCTGCCGGTGTTCCTCGTCGTCGTGCCCGCCGCCTCCCTCCTCGTGGCCCGGCTGCGGTCCCGGCTGCGCACCCACAACGAGCACTACCGCCACGAGGTCGAGACCCTGTCGTCCCGGGTGACCGAGATGACCCGGCTGATACCGGTGACCCGCGCCCACGGCCTGGAGCGCAAGGCGCTGCGCCGCATGGACGGCACCCTGGACCGGCTGCTGACCTCCGCGCTCCGCCTCGACCTGGTCAACGGCCGCTTCGGCTCGCTGTCCTGGGTCGTCCTCAACGTCGTCGGCGTCCTCGTCCTGGCCGGCGCCGCGCTCGTCGCCTACTACGACGTGTGGGGCGTCACCGCCGGCGACGTCGTCATGCTCAGCGCCTTCCTCACCACCCTCACCAACAACACCACCACGCTGGCGAGCCTCGCCCCGGTCATCACCAAGGGCCTGGAGTCCGTACGGTCCGTCGGCGAGGTGCTCCAGGCGCCCGAACTGGAGGACAACGAGGGCAAGGCCGAGCTGACCGCGCTGCGCGGCGCCGTCACCTTCGAGCACGTCGGCCACGCCTACGACGGCGACGGACGGGCCGCGGTGGACGACTTCACCCTCGACGTCGCGCCCGGCGAGACCGTCGCCCTGGTCGGCGCGTCCGGCGCGGGCAAGTCCACCGTCCTCAACCTGGTGATCGGCTTCCTGCGCCCCACCTCCGGCCGGCTGCTGCTCGACGGCACCGACATGAACACCCTCGACCTGCGGACCTACCGGCGGTTCGTCTCGGTGGTGCCGCAGGAGTCGATCCTCTTCGACGGCACCGTCCGGGAGAACGTCGCCTACGGCATGGACGACGCCGACGAGGAGACGGTGCGCGCCGCGCTGCGCGACGCCAACGCCCTGGAGTTCGTCGACCGGCTGCCGCGCGGCCTGGACACGCTGGTCGGCGAGCACGGGGCCCGGCTCTCCGGCGGCCAGCGGCAGCGCCTCGCCATCGCCCGCGCGCTGATCCGCGACCCCCGGGTGCTGATCCTCGACGAGGCCACCTCGGCGCTCGACACCCGGTCCGAGGCGCTGGTCCAGGAGGCCCTCGCCCGGCTGCTGCGCGGTCGCACCACCTTCGTCGTCGCGCACCGGCTCTCCACCGTGCGGGGCGCCGACCGGATCGTGGTGATGGGGGAGGGGCGCATCGAGGAGATCGGCACCCACGAGGAACTGCTCGGCCGGGGCGGCGCGTACACCGCGCTGCACAGCGGACAGGTCGCCTGAAGCCAGGGGCCCCGGCCGCCGGCGCGCGGCGGGGCCGTCAGGCCGCGCTGCTCCGCGGCAGCCGTCGGGCGCAGCGCGCGTCGTGGTCGGTGCCCAGACTCGTCCACCAGCGCTCGCAGCAGGCGGCCGCCAGTTCGGCCCGGACCAGCGCGTCGGCGGCAGCGGACCCGCGGGGCCCGGTGCGGGGCGCGGCGCGGGGCGGACGGTCCGGCTCGGCGGACTCCGTCTCGCGCACGACCGCGACCACCGGCACCATGCTGGCGCCCGCGAACGCGGCTGCGGCCCACAGCGGGCCGTACCGGAACTCCAGGACCGCGGTCCAGGCCAGTCCGGTACTGGTGGCGAGGTAGAGGGCGCAGAGCAGGCGGCTGGATCGTGTCATCGAAGGGAGCGCTTCCGTCCGGGGATGCGGTACGGGCTGCTCAACGGCGCACGGCCGCCCGGGGAAGCGGGGCGTTCCCTCTCTTTTCGGCCACGCTGATGACCGTTCGGGCGGTCAGGCGGTAGGTAAGCGTAGAAAACCGGTCAATTGAGAGCAGCGACGCGCATGTTGCGAATGATGTGGCCGGGTCCGGGCAGGCGCACGGTAAATCGAGAGAGGGGCGCTACGTGCTCGTACCGGACCCGAAGGTCGTCAGAGAGTTGCTGACGCGCTACGCGTCGCTGCGAATCGCGCAGGCCGAGCGGGAGACGCCGGCCACGGCGCGGGAGCTGGCCGACGTCAGCTACACCCTGTGCGTGATGATGGGCACCACCAGCACCAACGAGGCGGTGGCGAAGGCGGACGAACTGCTGATCGCCAGGACGGGAACGACGGCCGTCGTCGACGCGGCCGACCCGGACGAGGAGAGCGATCTGTCGCTGGCCGTCTGAGACCGGACGGTCCTCCGCCGGGGCCGCCGGCCCGTCCAGGGCCCGGCGGCGCCGGCGGACCGCCCGGAGGCGGGCGGCGCGGCCCGGTTGGCGAGAATCCGTCGAAAGCTGTCACCCCCGCCCCTGTGTGATCGTCCGGCGGCTTCCTAGCGTGGGACCGGTCCAGCCGACCGATCCCGCCCGGAGCCCGACCGATGACGAAACTCCTGCTGTCCCTGCACGTCCTGGCCGCCATCGTGGCGGTCGGCCCCGTCACCGTGGCCGCCAGCATGTTCCCGCCCGCCGTCCGCCGGACGGCGCTGCCCGCCACGGCCGGAACAGGCACGCCCGCCACGGCCGGAACCGGCACGCCCGACGGGGACGGCACGGGCACCGTACGGCTCCTGCACCGCATCTGCCGCGTCTACGCGGGACTCGGCATCGCCGTGCCGCTCCTCGGCTTCGTCACCGCCCAGGCGATGGGCGTCCTCGGCGACGCCTGGCTCATCGCCTCCGTCGTCCTGACCGCCGCCGCGGCCGGTGTCCTCATCGTCCTCGTCCTGCCCGGCCAGGAGGACCTCCTCCGGCGGCTCGACGGCGGGCACGGCACCGTCGAACGCGCCCGCACCGTCCGGCTCGCCATGGTCACCGGCCTGTTCAACCTGTTGTGGGCCGCCGTGACCGTCCTGATGATCGTCCGGCCCGGCTCCACCACCGGAGCCTGACCCCCACCCGCCTCACGCGTCCCGTCTTACGGGGGAATGCGCACGACCGCACGACGGGACGCCTAGACTGCTCAGTCGCGCCTGACCCTCAGGGGCGGTCGACAGGAAAGGCATGTTGACGGGTGTTCCACGATTCCCCCATCTACGACCGACTCGTCGCCGAGCACGGCGACGTCCCCGCGGTGGTGCGCCGGGAGGCCGAGCGCGTGAACCGGGAGCTGGAGGCCGTCATGCGCCCGATGCACGCTCCCGGCCGCGAACGCCCCCCGGCCCCCGGCAACGGCTGGCAGCGCACCGCCCTGCTGCCGGGACCGCGCCCGAACTGACGCCCGAACCGACCGGTACCGGCCGCCGGCCGGCGGTGCGCCGCGCTCAGCGGACCGCCGCGCCGGCGCCGTCGCCGCCGTCCGGGCACCCGGGGTCCCCGGCGCCGGGAAGCGCCAGCCACTCGGCGATGCTCCGCGCCACGGGCTGACCGGTCTCCACCTCGATGAACCCGAACTGCCCCGACTGGTTGCACTCCAGGAACCACCAGGTGCCGTCACCGTCCTCGGCGAAGTCGAACGCCCCGTAGGCCAGCCCCGCCTCACCCACATAGGACAGCACGGCCTCCGCGACGCGCGGCGCGACCTCCACCGGACGCCACGGCTCCGCCGACGCGGCGAACCGCACGTCCACCTCGTCGGGGTCCGCCCCGGCGGCGGACGCCTTGCGCGCGGCCAGCAGCCGGTCGCCGACGACCGTCAGCCGGATGTCGGCGCGCTTGGGAACCCGCCGCTGCAGCAGGGTGGGGCCGAAGGCGACCGCGGAGAAGTCCGTCTCCGGGGAGACCCGGCTGGTGGGCACCGCCCGCGGCGGATCCTGCGGATGCGCCCCGGAGACCGGCTTGACCACCAGATCGGGGTAGCGCTGCGCGAACTCGCGGGCCGCCCGCGGGAACGTCGTGATGAGCGTCGCGGGCACCGGCAGGCCGCAGCTCTGCGCCAGCCGCAGCTGCCAGGGCTTGTGACGGGCCCGGCGGGCCGCGTCCGGATGGTTCATCCACCGCGCCCCGCAGCCGCGCAGCATGCCGTAGAGGGCCTGGGCCGACTCCTCGGCCAGCCACGGCGACGGCTGCGCCGCGTGCGCTGCCGGCTCGCCCGGCCTGCGCACCCACACCGAGCGCAGCCCTCCGATGCTCACCAGCCGGCCCCCCGAGGACAGGTGCCCGCGGAAGGAGCCGTGCGCGAACTCCCCCGACAGGGCCACCGATCCGGTCAGGTCGGCCGGATCCAGACGCACCACCGGAACACCCGACTCGTTGAGGTGGACGACCACCATGTCGGCGGTGACGTCCTCTTCACAGGTCAGGATCAGAACGGTCATCGAACGCGTTCCGTGTTCAGTCGTCGAAGTGTGTCTTCGAGCCCGCCGTGGAGGTCGTGGTCCCCAGCTCCCTCAGCAGAGCGTGGTCTCCCGCGGCCACGCGTCCGTCGAAGAGGACGTTCAACTGCAGTCCTGAGTCGTAGACATACGGAGTGGCGACCTCCGACTCCACTGCGGGACGTGCGTAGTTGAGCGCGAACGGTTGCATCGTCTCTCCCTCGTCGGTGCTGCGCCGACCAAGCGGTGGGGCGGCTGTGACGTCATCCGGTCCGCCGATCTCCTCGGCTTTACAGAGACTTATACGAGTCGAACGAGTGATTGGTTTCCTTACTCTCCGTGATCACGGGGCGAGTTCGCGACCTGAGGCCGCGTCACGCCGTGTCCGCGCACGCCGAGGGAGCCGCGCGCGGAACGCAGAGCGAGGAGAAGGACGCCGATGTCGTCGAGGTACACCGGATCGGGCACCAGGTCGGTGGGCAGCACCAGATAGAGGACGGCACCCCAGAAGACCCAGCGCGGTCCGGTCGGCAGTCCGGCCCTGCGCAGCTCGCGCCGGGTCCGTATCAGCCGTACCAGGACGGCCACCGCCAGGGCCAGGACGACCACCGCGAGCGACACCGCGACGACGAGCACCGTCGTGGTCGTATCCATGCCGCCCCCTCCCTTCCGGTGCGCTGACGCACGCGTCTTCGACCGGATTCCCCCTCGACGCGCGGGTATGGCAGCCGGACGGGTTCTCTTCCGGCCGCTCACCCACACGGCTCACCCCTGTGCCTCGTCCGGGTGGCAGGCCACCGCCCGGACGCTTAGTAATGGTCACCACAGAGTCGCGTGTCGCCTGTCGGGGACGCAGGAGCGGCCGCATTCCTTCAGACGGAGAAGACCATGACCACCGGTTCTTCAACACCCCGCCCGAACGAGTACGCCATAGCCGGCTCCGTGGACCTGCCGTCCGCGGAGACCACCACCGCCACGGGCGTCCACCCGGTGCGCCCGGTGCGCCCTTCGGGCGCCGCCCCCGATCCCTATCCCGACTCCTTCGACGAGGAGCCGCCGCCGTTCGACGAACTGGACGAGTTCGACGAGTTCGACGTGCCGGACGAACCGGCCGACGCGAACGGGTCCGGTGGCCCCGCCGAGCCGCAGGGGCCCGGTGCGCATGGTGGGCCCGGTGGGCCGGGTCGGTCGGACGGGTCGGGGAGGCCCGACGAGGGGGGACGACTGGACGAGCTCACCGAGCCCGCGGACCGTGCCGGTCCTGCCGCAAGTGCGGCCGCCGCACCCCGCCGGCCGGGCTCGGACGGAACCCGGCCCACCGCCCCGGGACAGCCGGGTACGGAGCGGGACCGGGACTTCGGGGCCGGGCAGAGCGGCTCGGTCGTCGGCGCCGGGCCGTCGGGCGTGGGGCAGGGCCCCCGCGTCGCCCCGGAGCCGTCGCGGGCCCCGGCCGGGGCCGGGCGGCAGACACGCCCGGAGTCCGGACGGCCCGACCCGGGCCGGACGCGGTCCGCGGAACCGTCGCACCCCGCTCAGGACCGGCCGCCCCGCCCGGAGCACGGCCCGTCGGCCGCCCCGCCCGTGGTCGCCCGGCTCGCGTCGCCCGAGGAGGCGGCCGCCCGGTACGGCGACCCCGTCGGCGACCTGGTGCGCGCCGCCGTCGCCGACCGCCCGCTGGACGAGGTCGTCGCCCTCATCACGACGCTGGAGCAGTCCCCCCAGTACGCGCAGGCCACCCTCGGTGCCCTCCGCGCGGTGGGCGTCAACCGCTCCGTGGAGGACGTGACCCGGCTGGTCGGCCTGCTGACCCGGCCGCCCCGCCACCCGGACAGCGCCGACGAGGCGATCCGGGCCGCCGCCGAGCACCGCTCGGTCGAGGACGTCACCCGGCTGATGGAACTGCTGCACCGCGATCCCCTGGAGCCGCACTGCGGCCAGGAGGCGGTCCGGGCCGCGGCGACCGGCCGGCCCGTGGAGGAACTGGTGCAGCTGATCGGCCGCCTGGCCGTGGAGCGGCCGGAGAACGCCGACCCGGCCGCCGCCCGCGCGCCGAGGTCCCCGGGCGGCGCCGACCGCGCCGGACACGGGGACGAGCCGGACCGGGCGGACGCCGCGAACGGGACGGCCGGCAACCGCCGGGCCGCGCGCCGGAGCCGCGGGGAGGGCCGGGCCGAGCGGCCCGCCGCCTCCAGGACCGCGGCCTGGACGGGCTGGATCGCCGCCGCGGCGCTCGCCG
>NZ_JAVRHI010000368.1:0-41075 GCF_034105845.1 Streptomyces sp. CRN 30
GTCCACCGTGTCCGCGCGGCCTCAGCCCACGCGTGCCGCCGCCGTCAGCTCCCGTACGGCCACCACGTCCATCCAAGCCGGGGAACCGAGGGGCGCGCCGCAGCTCTCCGGGCGGGGCGGCAGCGAGGCGCCCCGGGCGACGGTCACGCGCCACCGGCGGCCGTCGGTGTGGCCGACCGTCACGTCCCAGCGCGGCGCCGCGCCGTCCGTGCGGACGACGGTGAGCGCCTCCGCGGTGTCCTCGCGCACGGTCGTGCGCACCGCCAGTTCGGCCGCCTGCCCGGGCCGCTCCCAGGCGGAGCTGCCCCGGCAGCCCTCGACGACCACGCGCCCCTCCCGCACGCCCTGGAGGACCTCCTTGACGTGGTGCGCCTCGGCGCGGCCGTACGCGTAGCCGGACGGCAGGACGAGCAGCGTGGGCGAGAAACGGTGGCCCCCCAGGTGGGTGACCTCCCAGACGCCTTCGACCCCGGAGGCGGCCAGCTCGGCGGCGAGGGGCCGGCCGAGGAGCGCGCAGCAGCGGTCGCGTTTGCCGTTGGTGCAGACCAGTGCCAGCGGGTCCCCGGTGTGGGGGCGCCCCCGGAGGACCGCGTCGAACGTGTGGTGCGCGCCCTGGCCGAGCGCGGCGAAGTCGAGGTCGAGGAGGCGCTCGGGTTCGGTGGTGGTGGCGTGGCGCAGCCACACGTTCCCGGGCACGGTGTGGGCCACGTAAACGTGGCGTTCGCGGGCTTCGCGGCGGCGGTCCGCGTGGCGGCCGGGGCGGCGGATGAGTGCGACGCGTACGCCGGTGCCGTCCGCGGCGGCTTCGAGGGCCCTGCCGAGTGCCGGGTCCAGGTGGCTCGACGTGAGGGCTCTGACGCCCCAGGGACCCGGTTGTTCCACCAGCAGCCAGGTCGTCGCATGGGCCGCCGTCCCCGCCAGGGGCTCGTCGAGGTGCCGCGACACGGTCGTGCACATAGTCACGGAGGTGAGCCTAACCTGACTTGTGCGGCGGTCCGTTCGGCGCGGGTGGGCTCGGGCCAAAGGGGCGCGTTCGCGGTGCATGAGCGGTGTGCGCGGGGCGCGGGGGAGGGCCGCACGCGCGGCGCCGGTCGCCGTCCGGTGCCTGGCGGCGGGGCACACGGCAGCCTCGGCCGTGCGGGCGCGACCCGCGGAGGCGCGTCGTGGGCGATCACGCCGGACGCGCGGCGCACGACCGAAACCGGGTGTGCGGCCCGCGCTAAACGTCGGGAATGTCGGACTTTGCCTTCACCAGAGTCTCGCGCGTGATGACCACAATGCGTTCGTGGTCGGCGCGGGCGGCGTCGGCGGGAAGGTGCGAGTCGAGCGAGGTGGTGGCGTCCGTGCCGATGACGGCGAAATCGCCGTCCGCCAATTCGAAGATGTCCGGGCATGTGGCACCGGAGGTGCTGCCTCGATCGCGCGGAGACATACCTAGGCGGCGAATGATCTGGCTCACTGTTGTCATTCCTCTGGTCTCAAGGCACAGGCTCGGGCACTGCTCCGCGGAGTAAACCTGCTGGTGCCTGAGTGAACGCGTTCGTTTGCGAATTCGTTACTCGCCGAGCCGGATGTTCCCCACTCGCGGGTGAGGTGTGGAGCGGGATTGACGTGCCGGTCCGGCGATGGGCGAACGGTTATTCGTCGGCCGGTGGCTCCCCGACCACCCACCATTCCTCGGTGTCCGCCTCCTCCAGTTGCTGCAGCAGGTCGTCGACCATCAGTCCGAGTTCGGCCTCGTCGGTGTCCGCCAGGCTGGCGCGCTGCTGCTGGGTCGCGTACCAGTACTCGCGGACGGTGGGGTTCTGGAACATGCCGCGCACGTGCTTGTAGAACTCCTCGCGGCTGATGTTGCCGATGCGGTAGTAGAAAAGCAGATTCGTGTACAGCGCATTCGCGAACAGGTACTGTCGGCGTTGCCTGGCCGAGACGGGCGTCTCGTACAGATCGAGCACTTCGGCCAGTTCCGGGTCGTCTATGGCCTTGCTCAGCAGTTCCCAGTGCAATCGCTGCTGATTGGCGAGATTGGTGTGCCGCTGGGTGTGCGCGGTGCGCTCCAGCCGGGACAGTCGCAGGTGCAGTGCTTCCAGCGTGCGGTGGTGCAGTGCCTTGCCGACGAGAATTCCCGCGATCATTCCGATTCCCACCGCGGCGGCGGGACCCGGCCCACGCGGCCGCACTTTTTTTGTGACCATGTCAACCCCCGATCGGGCACCCGTCCACCGGTCGTCGAAGGCGCACCGACGGGCAGGGAACCGGCGACGGCGGCGGTGCGCTTGCCGTCCTCCAGTGTGGCGGAGCGGTTCCGGTCGGCCGGGAGGCGGAGAAGGAGGCGCACAGGGGGTACTCCGGGTCGCACAGCGGTGCCGAGCGCCGTGAGAGGCGGTACGAGGGCTGCAGCCGACCGGTACGAGCCCCCGGCCGGGCGGCACCGTGACCGGGTGCGGCCCCCGTCGGTCCCTCCACTTCCCGGTGCTCCCGTCGCTCGTATCCTGGTGCGGCATTCATTGGTCGTACGGACGAGACCCGAGCGGGGCCGACGCGCACCGGTGCACGAGCCGTCCCGCGCGGCGGGCCGGGCACCGGCCGGTGTCCGCTTCCGGTCGGTGGGAGGAAGGCCGCGTTGAGTCAGTCGGGCCGGCTGGAGCAGCAGGGCGCACCGACGCCCGCGGGACCGCCGCAGATCCCCGTCGTCGTGCTCGCCGGGTTCCTCGGTTCGGGCAAGACGACCCTGCTCAACCATCTGCTGCGGCGCAGCGGAGGGAGCCGCATCGGCGCTGTCGTCAACGACTTCGGTGCCATCGAGATCGATGCCATGGCCGTCGCGGGGGCGCTCGGTGACTCCACCGTGTCCCTCGGCAACGGCTGTCTGTGCTGCGCGGTCGACACCAGCGAACTCGACGCGTACCTGGAGCGGCTGGCCCGCCCGGAGGCCCGTATCGACGTGATCGTCATCGAGGCCAGCGGGCTCGCCGAGCCGCAGGAACTCGTGCGCATGGTGCTCGCCGGCGAGAACCCCCGGGTGGTCTACGGAGGGCTCGTCGAGGTGGTGGACGCCGCCGAGTTCGACGCCACCCGGGAGCGGCACCCGGAGATCGACCGGCACCTGTCGCTCGCCGATCTCGTCGTGGTCAACAAGCTGGACCGGGCGGACGACGGGGACCGGGTGCTGGAGCTCGTGCGGTCGCTCGGCGGGCGCGCGGCCGTGGTGCCCGCCACGTACGGCCGGATCGACCCGGAGCTGCTCTTCGACTGCAGGCCCGGCGAGGAGCGCCTCGGGCAGCTCTCCTTCGACGACCTGCACGAGCACACCGAGGCCGCCGAGAACACCGCGGAGACGGGGGAGACCGGATCAGCGCACGCCGGGCACCTGCACGCGGCGTACGACAGCGTGTCCTTCACCTCGGAGGTGCCCCTGGATCCCCGGCGGCTGATGCGGTTCCTGGACAGCCGGCCCGAGGGGCTCTACCGCATCAAGGGGTACGTCGACTTCGGCCCCCACGACCCCGGCAACCGGTACGCCGTGCACGCCGTGGGCCGGTTCCTGCGCTTCTACCCCGAGCCCTGGGCGGCCGGGGAGCCCCGTCTCACACAGCTCGTCCTCATCGGGTCCGGGACCGACCCCGCGGCGCTCACCGAGGAGCTCGAGGGCTGCCGGGACGACACCCCGCACGCCGATGAGATCGGCATGTGGGGTGTCCTCCGCTATGTGCAGGACCCGGAGGAGCCAAGCGGGGAGGGGATCCCCGCGGGCTAGACCGGTCCCGCGACGACCGACACCGTCTTGGCCAGGGACACGCCCGAACCGTCGCGGCGCGGGTCCATCTCCGGCAGCTGGACCGGGGTGCCGTTCTTCTGCGCGGCTCTGGCCGGGGCCGGACCCGCCCAGGCCACGGAGAGGCAGTCCTCACCCTTGAGGAACCGCTGGCAGCGCACGCCGCCCGTGGCCCGGCCCTTGCGGGGGTACTGGTCGAACGGCGTCAGCTTGGCCGTGGTCTGCACCGAGTCGTCCAGGGTGCCGCGCGAGCCGGCCACCGTGAACACGACCGCGTCCACGGCCGGGTCCACCGCGGTGAAGGAGATCACCTTCGCGCCCGCGGTGAGCTTGATGCCCGTCACACCGCCCGCCGGACGGCCCTGCGGGCGGACCTGTGAGGCCTGGTAGCGCAGCAACTGGGCGTCGTCGGTGATGAAGACCAGGTCCTCCTCGCCCGTGCGCAGCTCGACCGCGCCGACGATCCGGTCACCCTCCCTGAGCGTGATGACCTCGAGCTCCTCCTTGTTGGACGGATAGTCGGGGACCACGCGCTTGACCACACCCTGCTCGGTGCCGATCGCCAGGCCCGGCGAGGACTCGTCGAGCGTCGTCAGGCAGATGACCGTCTCGTCGCCCTCCAGGGTCAGGAACTCGGCCAGCGGCGCGCCTCCCGAGAGGTTCGCCGTCGACGACTCCGGCAGCTGTGGGAGGTCGACCACGTTCAGCCGCAGCAGACGGCCCGTGGACGTCACCACGCCCACCTCGCCGCGGGCCGTCGCGGGCACCGCCGAGACGATCACGTCGTGCTTGGCGCGCTTGGCGTCCGCGGGCAGCGGCTCGCCGTCGGCCGTGCGGGCCAGCAGCCCCGTCGAGGACAGCAGGACGCGGCACGGGTCGTCCGCCACCTGCAGCGGGACCGGCGCGACCGGGGCGTTCGCCGACTCCAGCAGCGTCGTGCGCCGGTCGGTGCCGAACTTCTTCGCCACCGCGGCCAGTTCTCCCGAGACCAGCTTGCGCAGTTCCGCGTCCGACTCCAGGATGCGGGTCAGCTCCTCGATCTCCGCGTTGAGCCGCTCCTTCTCCGACTCCAGCTCGATGCGGTCGAACCGGGTCAGCCGGCGCAGCGGGGTGTCCAGGATGTACTGGGTCTGGATCTCCGAGAGGGAGAAGCGCTCGATCAGACGCTGCTTGGCCTCCGCGGAGTTGTCGCTGGAGCGGATCAGCCGGATGACCTCGTCGATGTCCACCAGGGCCGTCAGGAGGCCCTCGACCAGGTGGAGGCGGTCGCGCTTCTTGCCGCGGCGGAACTCCGAACGGCGGCGCACGACGGTGAATCTGTGGTCGAGGTAGACCTCGAGGAGCTCCCTGAGGCCGAGGGTGAGCGGCTGGCCGTCCACGAGCGCCACGTTGTTGATGCCGAAGGACTCCTCCATCGGCGTCAGCTTGTAGAGCTGCTCCAGGACCGCCTCCGGCACGAAGCCGTTCTTGATCTCGATGACCAGGCGCAGTCCGTGCTCGCGGTCGGTGAGGTCCTTGACGTCGGCGATGCCCTGCAGCTTCTTCGAGCCGACCAGGTCCTTGATCTTGGCGACCACCTTCTCCGGGCCGACGGCGAAGGGGAGCTCGGTGACGACGAGGCCCTTGCGGCGCGCCGTCACGTTCTCCACGGTCACCGTGGCACGGATCTTGAAGGTGCCGCGCCCCGTCGCGTACGCGTCCCGGATGCCGGGCAGTCCGACGATGCGGCCGCCGGTGGGCAGGTCGGGGCCAGGCACGTGCTTCATCAGGGCTTCGAGATCCGCGTTCGGGTGGCGGATCAGGTGCCGGGCCGCGGCGACGACCTCGCGCAGGTTGTGCGGCGGCATGTTCGTGGCCATGCCGACGGCGATGCCGGAGGCGCCGTTCACCAGCAGGTTCGGGAACGCGGCCGGCAGGGCCACCGGCTCCTGCTCCTGGCCGTCGTAGTTGGGCGCGAAGTCGACCGTGTCCTCGTCGATGGACTCCGTCATCAGGCTCGCGGCCTCGGCCATCCGGGACTCGGTGTACCGCATGGCCGCCGGCGGGTCGTCGTTGCCCAGCGAACCGAAGTTGCCGTGGCCGTCGACCAGGGGCACGCGCATCGAGAAGGGCTGGGCCATGCGCACGAGGGCGTCGTAGATCGACGAGTCGCCGTGCGGGTGGAGCTTGCCCATCACCTCGCCGACGACGCGGGCGCACTTCACGTAGCCGCGTTCGGGGCGCAGGCCCATCTCGTTCATCTGGTAGACGATGCGGCGGTGCACCGGCTTGAGGCCGTCGCGGGCGTCCGGCAGGGCCCGCGAGTAGATGACCGAGTACGCGTACTCCAGGAAGGAGCCCTGCATCTCGTCGACGACGTCGATGTCGAGGATCCTCTCCTCGTACGCGTCGTCGGGCGGCGGGGTCTTCGTGCTGCGGCGGGCCATCGCTGCTGCGGCTCCTTCACAGTCTTGCCGGGGCATGAACGGGTGTCTGACGCGCTCCATTGTGGACCGCCCCGCTGACAACCACGGACCACCCCACGGTCGAGCCGGTCCGGGAGCGGGTCCGAGGGTCCGTCCGCACAGGGGTCGGGGAACCGTTCACCCGTCCCTCCCGTCACTCCGCACACCCCCGTCCCGGTCCCCCCGCATCTCGCTCTCGGCGTACCGCGTCCGGGAACTTCGCCAGGCGTCCGCGCGC
The DNA here is from genome assembly GCF_034105845.1 of Streptomyces sp. CRN 30. Lineage (NCBI taxonomy): Bacteria > Bacillati > Actinomycetota > Actinomycetes > Kitasatosporales > Streptomycetaceae > Streptomyces > Streptomyces sp. CRN 30. Next base: position 6,458 of record NZ_JAVRHI010000368.1, read on the forward strand.
TTGCATACAGTGGCAGAACCAGCAGGAATTCTGCAGTTTCAACGAAAGCTCCCGCGATCGAAGGGACGTACATGCCCATGGGTCACACGGCCACCGCCGAGGCAGGCTCCGGAGGCCTGACAGCGACCGAGCACCGCCTGGCCAACGGCCTGCGCGTGGTGCTCTCCGAGGACCACCTGACCCCGGTCGCGGCGGTGTGCCTCTGGTACGACGTCGGCTCCCGGCACGAAGTCAAGGGCCGTACCGGCCTGGCTCACCTCTTCGAGCACCTGATGTTCCAGGGCTCCGGACAGGTGACGGGCAACGGCCACTTCGAGCTCGTCCAGGGCGCGGGCGGTTCGCTCAACGGCACCACCAGCTTCGAGCGCACCAACTACTTCGAGACCATGCCCGCCCACCAGCTGGAGCTCGCCCTCTGGCTGGAGGCCGACCGCATGGGCTCGCTGCTCACCGCCCTGGACGAGGAGTCCATGGAGAACCAGCGGGACGTCGTCAAGAACGAGCGCCGCCAGCGCTACGACAACGTCCCCTACGGCACCGCGTTCGAGCGGCTGACGGCCCTCGCCTACCCGGAGGGCCACCCCTACCACCACACCCCGATCGGGTCGATGGCCGACCTGGACGCGGCCACCCTGGAGGACGCGCGCGCGTTCTTCCGCACGTACTACGCGCCCAACAACGCGGTGCTCTCCGTGGTCGGTGACATCGACCCCGAGCAGACGCTCGCCTGGGTCGAGAAGTACTTCGGGTCCATCCCCGGGCACGACGGCAAGCCCGCGCCCCGCGACGGCTCGCTGCCCGACGTCATGGGCGGGCAGCTGCGCGAGGTCGTCGAGGAGGAGGTGCCCGCGCGGGCGCTGATGGCCGCCTACCGGCTCCCCGAGGACGGCACGCGCGCGGCGGACGCGGCCGACCTGGCGCTGACCGTCCTCGGCGGCGGCGAGTCCTCCCGCCTGTACAACCGGCTGGTGCGGCGCGACCGCACCGCCGTCGCCGCCGGGTTCGGGCTGCTCCGGCTCGCCGGGGCGCCCTCCCTGGGCTGGCTGGACGTCAAGACCTCCGGTGACGTCGAGGTCCCGGTCATCGAGGCCGCCGTCGACGAGGAGCTCGCCCGGTTCGCCGCGGAGGGCCCCACCGCCGAGGAGATGGAGCGCGCCCAGGCCCAGCTGGAGCGCGAGTGGCTGGACCGGCTCGGCACGGTCGCGGGCCGCGCCGACGAACTGTGCCGGTACGCGGTCCTGTTCGGCGACCCGCAGCTCGCGCTGACCGCCGTGCAGCGCGTCCTCGACGTGAGCGCCGAGGAAGTGCGGGAGATCGCCAAGGCCCGCCTGCGGCCCGACAACCGCGCGGTGCTCGTGTACGAGCCGGTCGCCGCCGAGGAGGCCGCGGAGGATCCCGAGGCCGCCGCCACCGCCGTAGCCACCGACGAGAACGAGGAGCCGGCGAAGTGACCGAACTCGCCACCATGGACTTCCACCCGCAGCCCCGGGCCGGCGAGGCCCGGCCCTGGGCGTTCCCGGCCCCCGAGCGCGGCACCCTGGACAACGGGCTGACCGTGCTGCGCTGCCACCGCCCCGGCCAGCAGGTCGTCGCCGTGGAGGTGCTGCTCGACGCGCCCCTGGACGCCGAGCCGACGGGCCTCGACGGCGTCGCCACGATCATGGCGCGCGCCTTCACCGAGGGCACCGACAAGCACTCCGCCGAGGAGTTCGCCGCCGAGCTGGAGCGCTGCGGCGCCACCCTCGACGCGCACGCCGACCACTCCGGCGTCCGCATCAGCCTCGAGGTGCCCGTCTCCCGGCTGCCCAAGGCGCTCGGCCTGCTCGCCGACGCCCTCAGGGCGCCCGCGTTCGACGACGGCGAGGTCGAACGGCTGGTGCGCAACCGGCTCGACGAGATCCCGCACGAGCTGGCCAACCCGGCCCGCCGCGCCGCCAAGGAGCTCTCCAGGCAGCTGTTCCCGGCCTCCTCGCGCATGTCGCGCCCGCGCCAGGGCACCGAGGACACCGTCGCGGCCATCGACTCGGCGGCCGTGCGCGCCTTCTACGAGAAGCACGTCCGCCCGGCCACGGCCACCGCGGTCGTCGTCGGCGACCTCACCGACGTGGACCTCGACGGGCTGCTCGGCGACACCCTGGGCGCCTGGACCGGCTCCTCGGCCGAGCCGCGGCCCGTGGAGCCGGTGACCGCCGACGACACCGGCCGCGTCGTCATCGTGGACCGCCCCGGCGCCGTCCAGACGCAGCTGCTCATCGGCCGCGTCGGCCCGGACCGGCACGACCGGGTGTGGCCCGCCCAGGTGCTCGGCACCTACTGCCTCGGCGGCACCCTCACCTCGCGCCTCGACCGCGTGCTGCGCGAGGAGAAGGGTTACACCTACGGTGTGCGGGCGTTCGGCCAGGTGCTGCGCTCCGCGCCCGACGGCACCGGGGCCTCGCTGCTCGCCATCAGCGGTTCCGTCGACACGCCCAACACCGGTCCCGCGCTGGCGGACCTGTGGACCGTGCTGCGCACCCTCGCCGAGGGCGGCCTGACGGACGCCGAGCGCGACGTCGCGGTGCAGAACCTCGTCGGGGTCGCGCCCCTGAAGTACGAGACGGCGGCGGCCGTCGCGGGCACGCTGGCCGACCAGGTCGAGCAGCACCTGCCCGACGACTACCAGGCGACGCTGTACCGGCAGTTGGCCGAGACGGGCACGGTGGAGGCCACCGCCGCCGCCGTGAACGCCTTCCCCGGGGACCGGCTGGTGACCGTCCTGGTCGGCGACGCGGCACAGATCGAGGAGCCCGTGGGCGCCCTCGGCATCGGCGAAGTGACCGTCGTCCGGGCGGAGTAGGGGCCGGGCGGGGCCGGGCGGACGGAAGCCGCCGGCCTGGCGCCGACAGCGGGACCCTGGTGGCTGAAGAACCACCAGGGTCCCGCTTTGCCCGTATTGGGGCCGAGTTGGGCTGTCTGCCCTGTGGCGTACGCTACAAAACCTGTCTTTCGTTTGTTGTTCGAAAGACGGGACCCTTAGCGTCGGTCCGGCTGTTCGTCAGGCACCATGCCGCACCCGCGGCGCCGGACAGTCATCGCCGAGTCCCCGCATGGCGCGAGCCAGGGGAGCCGGGGACCCAACCGAAGTCCCCTGGGGTGAATCGGGCGCTCTCCACCTGGTGGAGGGAGCTCGTAGGAGACCTTCCTGCTCCGAACCCGTCAGCTAACCCGGTAGGCGAGAGGGAAGGAAAGGACCAGCCACTTCATGGCGTTCAGCTGCGCCACCGGGAAGCACCGTCGTCCCAGCCGGGTGAAGCAGGCCACCACGCGCACCGTGGGTGTCGCCGCGCTCACCACCACCGGCGTCATCGGGACCCTGGCCTCTCCCGCGCTCGCCGCGGACCCCTCCGCCGAGCAGACCGGCCTCACCCTGGCCCTCAGCATCGGCGACTCGATGGCCGAGCAGGTCGGCGCCCAGGCCGCCGCCCAGCGGCAGGCAGCCGAGGCGGCCGCCGCGCAGAAGCGGGCCCGCGAGGAGGCCGAGGCGCTGGCGGTGCAGCTCGCCTCGGTGAAGGCCGAGGAGGACCGCGAGGCCGAGGAGCGCGCCGCCCGCGAGGCCGAGCGCAAGCGTCTGAGCACCTATGTCTCCCCGATCGCCGGCTCGTACGTCTCGACCGGCTACAAGAGCGGTGGCGCCGTCTGGTCCTCCGGCAGCCACACCGGCGTCGACTTCCACGCCGCCTCCGGCACGGCCGTCCAGGCGGTCGGCTCCGGCACCGTCGTGGAGGCGGGCTGGGGCGGCTCGTACGGCTACCAGATCGTGCTCCGGATGAACGACGGCACGTACACCCAGTACGGCCACCTGTCGTCCATCGGTGTGTCCGTCGGCCAGGCGGTCGTCCCGGGCCAGCAGATCGCCGTCTCCGGGGCGACCGGCAACGTCACCGGTGCGCACCTGCACTTCGAGGTCCGTACGACGGCCGAGTACGGCACCGACATCGACCCCGTCGCCTATCTGCGCGCGCACGGCGTGAACGTCTGACCCCCTGAGACGTTCATCCTGCGGCGACAGTCCCTCAGGCGACGACCCATGGGGCGGCGCCCCCTGGACCGGAGAGCGAGCCCCCGGCGGCGGACACCCCGCCCCGCGCCCGAAGGCCCAGAAGCCCCAGGAAGCCCCGGCTCTCCCCCGAGCCGGGGCTTTCGCCGTCCGCGGTGGCGCGCTCCGTGGTGACGCGCCCTGTGGTGAGGCGTTCCGTGGTGAGGCGTTCCGTGGTGAGGGGTCAGTGCGCCGCGTCCGTTGCGGCATGTCGTGATGACATGTCCGTTGTGACACGTCCGCTGTCCAAAAAATATCCATGGATTCCGGCCCGGCGTCGGAAATTCCGGTGCCCTGCAATAGAGTCGCGGGAACACGCGTCAATCGGCGGCGCATCACGGGTATTAAGGCGGAGGTCCGGTCATGCGTATTCCGGCGCACTCGGTATGCACGGCGATCCGTGATGACATCGTCGCGGGGGTCCACGAGCGCGGCAGCAGACTCACCGAGGAAGTGCTGGCCCGCCGCTACGGCGTCTCGCGCGTCCCCGTGCGCGAGGCCCTGCGCACCCTGGAGGCGGAGGGCTTCGTGGTCACCCGCCGGCACGCGGGCGCGTGTGTCGCGGAGCCGACCGAGCAGGAGGCCGCCGACGTGCTGGAGATGCGCACGCTGCTGGAGCCGCTGGGCGCCGCACGGGCCGCCCAGCGCCGCACCGAGGCACACCTCAAGGTGCTGCGCGGCCTGGTCAGACTGGGGCAGGAGCGGGCGCGCCGGGGCCACAGCGAGGACCTGCGCTCCTTGGGCGGCTGGTTCCACGAGACGCTCGCCCAGGCGTCCGGCAGCCCCGCGCTGACCTCGACCCTCGCCCAGTTGCGGCACAAGATCGCCTGGATGTACACGGTGGAGGCGCCCGCCGATCCGGTGCGGTCCTGGGCCGAGCACGGCGGCATCGTCGACGCCGTCGCGCGCGGGGACGGCGACCGGGCGCGGGCGATCACGGCCCTGCACCAGGAGCGGGCGGCCGACACGCACCGGCTGCGCTTCCCCCACGGGGACCGCGCCGACCGTGTGAGGACTTCGCAACACCACGTAAACATGTCGAGCGCGCGGCATTAACACGGAAGCCGTATACAAAGTGCAGTGTAATTTCCGGGGGGCTTTTTCCGCTGCCTGCGCAGAGGATATAGAGCTGCGCGCGGAGAGGAATTGCACCGTCGGCCAGCGGCGGAATGCGCCACCCGCCGGAAGGTAATGTGAAGGGCCCGCCCGGCGAATCGGACGAGCCCTTCACGTATGCGTATGCGTCGGTGACGGCTACGGCGTCACCCCGGCGCGGCTCAGACGGTCTCGGGGAGCTCGTCGAGCCCCTCGGAGACCAGCTTGGCCAGCCGGTCCAGCGCGGCGTCCGCGCCCTCGGCGTCGGAGGCGAGGACGACCTCCTCGCCGCCCTTGGCGCCGAGGCCGAGGACCGCCAGCATGGAGGCCGCGTTGACGGGGTTGCCGCCGGCCTTGGCGATCGTCACGGGGACTCCGGAGGCCGTGGCGGCCCGGACGAAGAGGGAGGCGGGACGGGCGTGGAGGCCCTCGGCCCAGCCGACGTTGACGCGGCGCTCAGCCATGTGTTGATGCCCTTCGGTGTTGCGGTGTCTTTGACCCATCGACGAAGCGGTCCCGGACGCGGCCCACGGCCTGACCCCGATCCGGTTCCGGTCCCCAGGCTGCCTCGCCCCGCTGTCGGGGGCGAGCCGTACGCTGGGGAACCATGCAGACCTCGCCGGACCGGCACGAGTACCCCGCTCACTGGGAGGCCGACGTGGTGCTGCGCGACGGCGGCACCGCGCGCGTCAGGCCCATCACCGTCGATGACGCCGAGCGTCTCGTCAGCTTCTACGAGCAGGTCTCGGACGAGTCGAAGTACTACCGCTTCTTCGCGCCGTACCCACGCCTGTCCGCCAAGGACGTGCACCGCTTCACCCACCACGACTTCGTTGACCGGGTGGGACTCGCCGCCACGGTGGGCGGCGAGTTCATCGCCACCGTACGCTACGACCGCGTCGACGCCGACGGCCTGCCGTCCTCCGCGCCCGCCGACGAGGCGGAGGTGGCCTTCCTGGTGCAGGACGCCCACCAGGGCAGGGGCGTCGCCTCGGCCCTCCTGGAGCACATCGGCGCGGTCGCCCGGGAGCGGGGGGTCCGCCGTTTCTCCGCCGAGGTGCTGCCCGCCAACACCAAGATGATCAAGGTGTTCACGGACGCCGGGTACCAGCAGAAGCGCAGCTTCGAGGACGGCGTCGTCCGCCTCGAGTTCGGCCTGGCGCCCACCGACCGCTCCCTCGCCGTGCAGCGCGCGCGGGAGCAGCGCGCCGAGGCGCGCTCGGTGCAGCGGCTCCTCGCGCCGGGCTCGGTCGCCGTCATCGGCGCGGGCCGCGCGCCCGGGGGAGTGGGCCGCAGCGTCCTCGCCAACCTCCGCGGGGCGGGGTTCACCGGGCGCCTGTACGCGGTGAACCGGACCGTGGGGGACGAGGCGGAGCTCGACGGCGTCCCCGTGTACCGCTCCGTCGGCGCGATCACCGAGCCGGTCGACCTCGCGGTCGTCGCCGTCCCCGCGGAGCAGGTCCCCGCCGTCGTCGCCGAGTGCGGGGCGCACGGGGTGCAGGGGCTCGTGGTGATCTCCGCCGGGTACGCCGAGAGCGGCCCCGAGGGGCGCGAGCGCCAGCGCGAACTGGTGCGGCGCGCCCGCACCTACGGGATGCGCGTCATCGGGCCCAACGCCTTCGGGATCATCAACACCTCCCCGGAGGTCCGGCTCAACGCTTCGCTCGCTCCCGAGACGCCGCGCCACGGGCGCATCGGGCTGTTCGCCCAGTCCGGTGCCATCGGCATCGCCCTGCTCTCGCGGCTGCACCGGCGCGGCGGGGGAGTGACCGGGGTCACGGGCGTCTCCACCTTCGTCTCCTCCGGCAACCGCGCCGACGTCTCCGGCAACGACGTCCTGCAGTACTGGTACGACGACCCGGACACCGACGTCGCCCTGATGTACCTGGAGTCGATCGGCAACCCGCGCAAGTTCACCCGCCTCGCCCGTCGTACGGCCGCCGTCAAGCCGCTGGTCGTGGTCCAGGGGGCGCGGCACGGCGGAGCGGCGCCCACCGGTCACGCCGTACGGGCCACGCGGCTGCCGCACGCCACCGTCTCCGCGCTGCTGCGGCAGGCCGGGGTGATCCGGGTCGACACGATCACCGAGCTGGTCGACGCGGGCCTGCTGCTGGCCCGCCAGCCGCTGCCCGCCGGCCCGCGCGTGGCGATCCTCGGCAACTCTGAGTCGCTGGGCCTGCTGACGTACGACGCGTGCCTCGCCGAGGGGCTGCGGCCGCTGCCGCCGCTGGACCTGACCACGGCCGCCTCCGCGGCGGACTTCCACACGGCCCTCGCGCGCGTGCTCGCCGACGACGCGTGCGACGCCGTCGTCGTGACGGCCATCCCGCGGGTGGGGGAGGCCCCGGCCACCGACGAGGACCTCGCCGAGGCTCTCCGCTCGGCCGCCGCCGCGGCCCCGGCCAAGCCGGTCCTCGTGGTCCACGTCGAGATCGGCGGGCTGGCCGACGCTCTCTCCGTCGTGTCCAGGACGGCCGGCGCCGTCCCGCGCACCGACCCGCCCCCGCCCGACGCGCGACCGGCACCCACGCGCGCGGCGGACACCCCGCCCCCCGACGACGTCCCGCCCTCCGAGGACACCCGGCGCATACCGGCCTACCCCGCCGCCGAGCGCGCCGTCCGCGCCCTCGCCGAAGCCGTCCGGTACGCCCAGTGGCGCCGCGAGGCGGCCGAACCGGGCAAGGTCCCCGCGTACGACGACATCGACGAGAAGGGCGCCGCCGCGCAGATCGACACGCTGCTCGAGCGGGGCGAAGGGCAGACCCTGGGCGCCGCGCAGACCCGCGAGCTGCTCGCCCGGTACGGGATCGAGGTGCGCGAGGCCCGGCCCGCCCCCACCCCCGACGAGGCCGTGCTCGCGGCGCGCGCCGTCGGCTTCCCCGTCGCCCTCAAGGCCACCGCCCCCCACCTGCGCCACCGCGCCGACCTGGGCGGCGTACGGCTGGACCTGGCCGACGAGGAGCAACTGCGGCGGGCCTACTGCGAACTGACCGACCTCTTCGGTGCGCCCGCGGAGCTGCGCCCCGTCGTGCAGGCCATGGCCCCGCGCGGTGTCGACACGGTCGTACGGGCCGTCATCGACCCGGCGGCGGGAGCGGTGCTGTCCTTCGGGCTCGCGGGGGCCGCCTCGCAGCTGCTCGGCGACGTCGCGCACCGCCTGGTACCGGTCGCCGACCGGGACGCGGCCTCCCTGGTCCGGTCGATCCGGACGGCACCGCTCCTGTTCGGCTGGCGGGGCTCCGACCCCGTCGACACCGGCGCCCTCGAGGAGCTGCTGCTGCGGGTGTCACGGCTGGTCGACGACCACCCCGAGGTCGTCGCGGTCGCCCTGGAACCGGTCGTGGTCGCCACCCGGGGCCTGAGCGTCCTCGGCGCCACCGTACGGCTGTCGCGCCCGCCCGCCCGCGACGACCTCGGCCCGCGGACGCTCCCGGTGTACTGAGGTGCCCGCGGGGTACGGGGGCGCTCCCCGCGTACCGATGCGTATCCCGCGTACTGAGCGGTGCCTCGCAGTCAGTGCGCCCCCGTAGACACCTCAGGCATCCAAGCCGTCAAGCGACGGGGTCGTGGCCCGTGAGGCATCGCGCGTTTGACCGGACGCTTCTCGTCCTCATGTACAGGATCGGTGCTCACCTCTAGCCTGCGTGTTCATGCGCTTACATACCGTTGGTCCTGGCGTCCTTCTCCTCCTTGCCGCGTTAGCTGGCTGCATAGACAGCTCGCTCGACTCCTCCGCATCTTCCGAGAAGGAGGTTGAGGTGACCGAGTACGGCACTGAGCTGCGCGAGGGCGAGTTGATGTTCAGCGCGGATTACTCGATCCGCAACCCCGGGCCCGCTGCGGTCGAGTACAAGATCAGGTTCAGCTTCAGCGGACCCGACTTCGTGGACATGAGATGGGCCACACGCACAGTGAAGGCCGGGAAGACGGCCACCGGCAGTGTGTCCATGCCCTGGCCGAGCCACTTGGAGACGTCTGAAGTGAAGGTCGCGGAGGTGCTGGAGACGCTTCTGTGACAGACGTGGCCAGTTTCGGTGACTCTCACAGTCACTTACCAGCCGTCGGGGCTTCAGGCCGCGACGGCGAGGTCGGTTGGGAAGGCGGTCGGTTTGTCGAACGGCTCGCGGTGCTGGAGACAGTGGTAGAGCTGGCCGATCATGCGGTTGTAGAGGTTGCGCTGGGCGGCGGCGTGCCAGTCTCCGTGGTCGTCGCGGCGGCGCCGGTAGTGGGCCTTGGCGCCGGGTGAGGCGGTGATCGCGGAGAAGGCCCAGAGGTAGCCGGCGTGGTTGAGGCGGTCGTTCTTCACCCACCGTCTGGTGACGGACGACTTCTTGCCCGAGGCCCTGGTGATGGGCGAGGAGCCCGCATAGGCATTCAGGCCGCGGGCGTCGGCGAACCGCTCGCGGTCGTCGCCGATCTCGGCGAGCACCCGGGCACCGAGCTGGACGCCGAGGCCGGGGAAGCTGAGATAGATGTCAGCGTCCGGGTGCTGAGGGAAAGCCTCCGCGACCGCCTCCGCGAGATCGTCGGCGGCCTGGGACGCGGCCTCCAGCTGGACCAGGAGGGCGAGCATCTGCTTGCCGAGCGCCTCCTCCACCAGCGGCGGCTGGTGGGCCCAGTCGGCCCTGAAGACCTCCCGGAGCCGTTCGGCTTCAACTTCGATGCCACGCTGGCGGCCGGCGCGCTTGAGCGCGGCCTGGAGCTGGATGCGGGTCAGCCGTGCGGCCCGGGTCGGCGTGGGAGCGAGGCGGAGGAACGCGTGCGCCTCGGGACGGCACAGGCCGTTCTTCCAGGGCTCGACCGCGGCCAGGGCTGCGGGGTAGTACTCCCGCAGGAGGGAGCGGAGCTGGTTGGCGATCTGCTGCCGGTTCCACGTCGCGTCCTGCTGGGCGCGGGCGAGAACGGCGATGGCGCGGGCCAGGTCGCTGTCCTGCGGCAGTGGCCGGTGGGCGTGCATGTCGGTGCGCAGGATGTTTGCCAGGACCAGGGCGTCGCCCGGGTCGGACTTCTTGCGCGAGACCGAGTGCCGGTCGCGGTAGCGGGCCGCGGCCATCGGGTTGATCGCGAAAACCTGCCGTCGGCCGGTCCGCAGGACGGCCGCCAGCAGGCCGCGGGAGGTTTCGAGTGCGACCGGGATGGGATTCTCGTCCGTGTCGCCGTGCTCGGCGAGCGTGTCCAGCAGAATCTTGTAGCCGGTCGCGTCGTCGGTGATGTGCCGCTTGGCCAGGAGCTGGCCGGCGTCGTCGACCAGGGCGACGTCGTGTGTCCTCTCCGCCCAGTCGATGCCACAGTAGATCAAGGTTTCCTCCCGACGCGGTGATGCAGGACTGTGCTGGTCACGAGCCGTGTGGAACCACGTGGCGCCCTAATCCCAGGCCTCGGCCGCACAGGGCCGGGCCGACACCTCAGTAGCCGTTCGTGGCACCAGCTCGTCCCACGGGCCTCGGTCTCCGCTGGAGCTCGACCGGCTCGGGCTTTGCGAGAGGTCACCGTGCGGTGGGCTCGCACCACCAGCACCAACGAGTGATCAAGCGGTGAGTGTTGACGTCTGACGGCGCTGGCCGTCGCCGGTCTCGCAGTAGGCCTCGATGGCCGGAGAGATGAGAGGCGTCCGCCCAGCGCCGACGGGCGCCAACATCGTCAGCAGCGACCACCAGCGGGATCACCAGAACCGCCCGCCGATCTACGGGAAGGCCCCACGGGCCCGGATGGAGGAAGGCATGGCGGTCCTGATGATCGAACGGTCCGTGCCGCTCGTGACTGTCGGGCCGTCCTTATACGGGGATTAGGATGGAGGGCATGGCCAAGACCAGTACGACGACCCAGGGGCTGCGCGCGGCGATCGAGCGCAGCGGCTACTACCCGGCTCTCGTGGCCGAGGCGGTGGAGGCCGCCGTCGGCGGCGAGGCCATCCGGTCGTACCTGGTCCACCAGGAGACGACGTTCGACGCCAACGAGGTGCGGCGGCACGTGACCGTGCTCGTCCTCACCGGCAACCGCTTCATCGTCAGCCACACCGACGAGCAGGCCGCCGACACCACCTCCCCGACGCCGTACGCCACGACGTCCACCGAGTCCGTGAAGCTCGGCCGGATCTCGTCGGTCGTCGTCAGCCGTGTGGTCGCCAACCCGGAGTCGTACACGCCGGGCACGCTGCCCCGCGAGATCGTGCTGACCATCGGCTGGGGAGCCGTCTCCCGCATCGACCTGGAGCCCGCGGCCTGCGGCGACCCCAACTGCGAGGCGGACCACGGTTACACGGGCAACTCGACGGCGGACGACCTCAGCCTGCGCGTCAGCGAGGCCGGGGACGGCCCGGAGACGGTGCGCCAGGCCCTCGCCTTCGCCCAGGCCCTCTCCGAGGCGACCGCGGACATCACCCGCTGATGGCACTTCCAGCCTGGGACGACGACCCCGAACCCCTCCCCCTCGGCTCCGCCCCCGTGCCCGAGTACGGCGCCGGCTCGCTCGCCGACCTCCTGCCCACGCTCGCCGCGGGCATGGGCGTGCCCGCCACCACCGCGGCGATACCGGAGCTGACCCCGGCCGACCGGAACTGCGTCTTCCTGATCGACGGACTGGGCTGGGAGCAGCTGAGGGCCCACCCGGACGAGGCCCCGTTCCTCACCTCGCTCCTCCCCTCCTCGCGCGGCGGCACCGGCCGCCCGATCACCGCGGGCTACCCCGCCACCACCGCCACCTCCCTGGCCTCCGTGGGCACCGGCCTCCCGCCGGGCGCGCACGGCCTGCCCGGCTACACGGTCCGCAACCCGGACACCGGCGAGCTGATGAACCAGCTCCGCTGGAACCCCTGGACCGAGCCGCACGCCTGGCAGCCGTACCCGACGGTCTTCCAGCTGGCCGACCGCGCGGGCGTGCACACCGCGCAGGTCTCCTCGCCCACCTTCCAGCACACCCCGCTGACGAAGATCGCGCTCAGCGGCGGCACGTTCCACGGCCGCCTGAGCGGCGAGGAGCGCATGGACCTCGCCGCGGAGCAACTGGCCGCCGGTGACCGCTCGCTGGTCTACACGTACTACGCCGAGGTCGACGGCAAGGGCCACCGCTTCGGCGTCGACTCGGACGACTGGCGCGGCCAGCTCATGTACGTGGACCGCCTCGTGCAGCGCCTCGCCGAGCAGCTCCCGCCCCGCAGCGCCCTGTACGTCACCGCCGACCACGGCATGATCGACATCCCCTTCGACGAGCAGCACCGCATCGACGTCGACGAGGACTGGGAGCTGAGCGCCGGCGTCGCCCTGCTGGGCGGCGAGGGCCGGGCCCGGCACGTCTACGCGGTGCCGGGCGCGGCGAGCGACGTACTGACCGTCTGGCGTGAGGTGCTGGGCGAGCAGTTCTGGGTGGCCTCGCGCGACGAGGCGGTCGCCGCGGGCTGGTTCGGCCCGGCCGTCGAGGACCGGGTGTACGCCCGCATCGGCGACGTGGTCGCCGCGGCCCACGACGACGTTCTGCTGATCGCGTCGGAGCGGGAGCCGAAGGAGTCGTCGATGACCGGCAACCACGGGTCGATGACCCCGGCGGAACAGCTCGTTCCGCTCCTGGAAGTGCGCACCTGACGACCCTCCTCCCGCAAGTACCCGACCGCCCCGCCCCCGTGCGTGGCACCCCGGCACCGCCGGGCCCGTTCCCGAAAGGTTCCCCAAGTCCCATGCCCGAGCTGGTGTTCTTCTCCGGAACGATGGACTGCGGGAAGTCGACGCTGGCCCTCCAGATCGAGCACAACCGCTCGGCGCGCGGTCTCCAGGGCATGATCTTCACGCGGGACGACAGAGCCGGCGAGGGCAAGCTGTCCTCGCGCCTCGGACTGGTGACGGACGCGGTGGAGGTCGCGGACGGCCAGGACCTGTACGGCCACCTCGTCGAGCACCTCTCCCAGGGCAACCGCGCGGACTACGTGATCGCGGACGAGGCCCAGTTCCTCGCCCCGGAGCAGATCGACCAGCTGGCCCGGGTGGTGGACGACCTGGGCGTCGACGTCTACGCGTTCGGCATCACCACCGACTTCCGCTCCAAGCTGTTCCCCGGCTCGCAGCGCCTGGTGGAGCTCGCCGACCGGGTGGAGGTCCTGCAGGTGGAGGCCCTGTGCTGGTGCGGCGCGCGGGCCACGCACAACGCCCGTACGGTGGGCGGGCACATGGTCGTCGAGGGGGCCCAGGTGGTCATCGGGGACGTCGACCAGTCGGAGACCGTCGGCTACGAGGTGCTCTGCCGCCGCCACCACCGCCGCCGGATGACGGCGGCCACGGCCCGGGCGGGCGCGCTGTCGCCGGACGTGCTGCCGGTGGACGCGGGGCCCGCGGCGGATCCGTCAGCCCACCCCGTGCACCAGTGAGAAGACCGCTCCCTCCGGATCGGCCACCGTCGCGACCCGGCCGTGCGCCGTGTCGTGGGCCGGTTCGACCAGCCGGCCGCCGAGCTCGCTCACACGGGTGACCGCCTTGTCGGTGTCGGTGACCCCGAAGTAGGTGAGCCAGTGCGCGCCGCGGTTCCGGGGGAGGGCGTCGCCGACGCCGTGGATGCCGGCGACCGGGCGGCCCTTGAGGCGGAGGGTGACGTGGCCGGGTCCGGTCACGTCGGCCGGCGTGTCCTCGTAGCCGAAGACGGTCCGGTAGAACTTCGCGACGCCGGGCGTGTCGCGGGTGCGGAGTTCGTGCCAGGCGGGAGCCCCGGGGGCGTCCGTCACGGCGGCGCCCCGGTGCGCCGCCCGCTCCCAGATGCCGAAGACCGCGCCGGAGGGGTCCGAGGCGATGGCCAGCCGGCCCGACCCGGCGGCCTCCAGGGGACCCACCCCGACCGTGCCCCCGCAGTGCCGCACCAGTTCGGCCGTGTGATCCGCGTCGTCGGAGGCCAGGTAGGGCGTCCAGGCGACGGGCAGGTGGCGGTCGGGCGGCAGCTGCCCGATCCCCGCCACCTCACGGCCGTCGAGCATGGCCCGTACGTACGGCCCCAGTTGCCGCGGCCCCGGCCGGAACTCCCATCCGAAGAGCGCCCCGTAGAACTCCTGGGTGGCGGTCATCCGGTGCACCATCAGGCTCACCCAGCAGGGTGTGCCGGGCGGGTGCGCCGCACCGTCCGGGCCGGCCGGTACCCGTGCCTCGGTCATCGTCACTCTTCTCCCGGCCTCTCGCGGCGGCCGTGTCAGGGCCCGCTCACCGCTCGCGCGTACCGCGGTGGCGCGCGTCCATGTCCCGTTCGTGGTGCCCGCGCCGCACGCGGCTCGCACGACGCGTGGCACGGCGCATTCCAGCCGCGCCGCGGCCGTTCGGCGGCAGATGCGGAAGGATGCCTGGATTATCGCTTCTCTTCCCCTTCAGGACGCCAGGCGCGCGGTGCCGCTCAGGTGTACGGGACGTACCCGGTGCCCCACGGGTCGTGATCAGGTCCGCTCGGCGGGCAGAGTAGCCGCACCCGGACGTGGCGGCCACCCCGTGCGCGAGGATGGGTCCCATGAAGCCCATCATCTCCGCGTCCGAACTCGCCGACGCCCTCGCGGGCCCGCAGCCGCCGGTCGTCCTCGACGCCCGCTGGCAGCTGGGCGGCCCGAACCTGCGGTCCGAGTACGAGAAGGAGCACATTCCGGGGGCGGTCTTCGTCGACCTGGACTCCGAGCTCGCCGGTCCGGCGGGCCCCGGCGGCCGGCACCCGCTGCCCGACCTGGAGGTCTTCGGCGCCGCGATGCGGGCGGCCGGGGTGTCGGCCGACCGGGAGGTCGTCGTGTACGACGGCGGGCTCGGCTGGGCCGCCGCGCGCGCGTGGTGGCTGCTGCGCTGGGCGGGACACGTGTCGGTACGGGTGCTCGACGGCGGCCTGGCGGCCTGGGACGGGCCGCTGACCTCGGACGTCCCCCGGCCGGAGGCCGGAACCTTCGTGCCCGCCCCCGGGGCCCTGCCGCTGCTGGACGCGGACGGGGCCGCCGCGCTGGCCCGCTCCGGACTGCTGCTGGACGCGCGGGCGGCCGAGCGCTACCGCGGCGACGTCGAGCCCATCGATCCGGTCGGCGGCCACATCCCGGGCGCCGTCTCCGCGCCCACGAGTGAGAACGCGGACGACTCGGGCCGGCTGAAGCCCGCGGACGAGCTGGCCGGCCGCTTCACGGCGCTGGGCGCGACCGGTGCGGCCGAGGTGGGCGTCTACTGCGGCTCGGGCGTCTCCGCCGCCCACCAGGTCCTCGCCCTGGCCGTCGCCGGTGTCCCGGCCGCCCTGTACGTCGGCTCGTGGTCGGAGTGGAGCCGGGACGGCGACCGCCCGGTGGCGACGGGTCCGGATCCGCAGTGAGTGGGGCCGCCCACCGTGACGAGGGGCCCGCATCTGAACGATGCGGGCCCCTCGCACGTACAGGTGAGGGGACCTAGTCCTGCTGCTTCTTCCGCCGTGTGCCGAAGACGATCTCGTCCCAGCTGGGCACCGCGGCCCGGCGCCCGGGACGGACGCCGTCCGCCTCGGCCTGGCGGTCGGTGGCCCCGATGAGCCGGTCCCGGTGGCTGGTGACCGAGCGCGGCATGAGCACGTCCGCGTAGGCGGAGCCGGCCGAGGCCGCGGGGGCCGGGGCCTCCTCCGCCTCGGGGTCGGGCACGCCCTCCTCGGGTGCCTCGGGGGGCAGTTCGGGTACGACCAGGTCGCCCCGGTAGCTGGGGACGGCCTCCAGGATGCTGGTGAGCGAGTCGCGGTCGGCCGTGGCCTCCTCGCCGGGTTCGGGCGACGGGGACGGGGGGACGGGACGTTCCGCCTGGCGGTCCAGGGGGCGGTCGCGTGGCAGCCGGGCGATGCGGGGCACGAACGGGAGGCTGGGCTCGGCCGCGCCGAGGTCGTCGGACTCGCCGATCAGCGAGCGCGCCTCGGAGTCGACGGCCTGCACGAGACGCCTCGGCGGGTCGTACGTCCAGCTCGCGGAGTGCGGCTCACCGGCGACCCGGTAGACCAGCAGCACCTCCCAGGTGCCGTCGTCACGCCGCCACGAGTCCCACTGCACGGTGTCCTTCTCGGCGCCGCGCAGCAGCAGCCGCTCCTGGACCGCCTCGCCGAGCTGGGGACCCGCGGCGTTCTCCCCGGGCCTGCGGACGGGTGTCTTGCGGGCCCGCTCGGCCATGAAGGCGCGCTCGGCGAGCACGGGCCCCTCGAAGCGGCGTACCCGGTCGACGGGGATGCCGGCGAGCTGGGCCACTTCCTCGGCCGACGCACCAGCGCGTATACGGGCCTGGATGTCGCGCGGGCGGAGGTGGCTCTCCACCTCGATCTCGATCTGTCCCAGGCGGGGACGGTCGCCGCGCACCGCGGCACGCAGCCGTTCGTCGATCGGAAGGGTGTACTCCGTCGCGTCGGCAGCCTTGAGCACCAGCCGTGTGCCGTCATTGGAGACGGCCACGACACGCAGTTCGGGCATGGGGACCTCCCGGGTGGTGCCTGCCGACGTCACGTGCGTCGCTGCTTCCGCTAGTCGAGTGTGGCCTGCCCGGGTGCAGCCTGCCACAACCTTGCCGAGTTGCCCGGCGTGTCGGGCCGGGGCCCTGGATCGCCGTTATGGCACGGTAACCAATTCGCAACGCTAAGTGATGAATCTCATCACCCTGTGCAACGTTCCCCCTCCCGGCGGTCCCATGCAGGCCCCGGACACCCTGGCGGGAGTCCGGACCCAGGGCTCGCAACAGTACTCCATTCGGGCCACTTGCGTGGATCGGCGCGCCGTCGAACTTTCCACAGGGGATGCGAGTTGGCCGCCCGAAGTGCCTCTTTCGTCACCCTCAGGTGTGGCGCACTTCACGGAATCTCCCGAATCGGAACCAGTCGTTTCGCTCGTACGTCACCCTCTCGTGCAATCGGACGACCAAGTACGGGAAAGGCAGGCAAGCCTTAGGAATGCATGTGAAAGCGGACGACGGTGAGGAAACGAGCGTCGACGGCGGTCGGCGGAGCAGGCTCGAGCTGAGTCTTCCCCAGGTCGCCGGAAGCGCGGTCGCCGCGGTGGTGGCCGCCAAGCTCGCCTCCTCCTTCGGTGTGTACGGGACGATCCTCGGTGCCGGCGTGGTGAGCGTGATCGCCACCTGTGGGGGCACGGTCCTCCAGCACTTCCTCAAGCGCACCGGCGAGCAGCTGCGGGACGTCCGCGGCGTCACGGCGCACTCCGCGCGGACCGGCCCGGCCCCGCAACCGGGCCGGGTGACGGGTGAGTTCGGCGCGGCGACCCTGCACCGCGCGGGGGTCAGGGGCTGGAGACGGCCCGTGCTCGCCGCCGCCGTGGTCTTCGGGGTCACGATGGCCGGGATCACCACGTACGAACTGGTCACCGGATCCGGCCTCGGGGGCGGCAGCAGCCCCACGGTCGCCGACGCCCTGTCCGGCCACAGCAGGCCGTCCACCTCGGACGATCCGGGTTCCTCCGACTCCTCGGACCCGGCCGGCCCGACGGATCCCGCGGATCCGTCCGTGTCCTCCGGCCCCTCGGGTGACGCGGATTCCCCGGAGGGTGACGCCTCCTCCGCCACGACCCCGTCCGCGACGAGCAGCGGTGGCCCTGCGGACAGCGCCTCGGAGGGAAGCGGGGAGGACGCCGGGAGCGGTACCGGGCAGGAGGCGACGCCGGGCACCGGGGAGAGCTCCGACGGCGGCGGGGAGTCGGGTGCCGCCCCGGCACCGAGCGCGTCGGCTACGGCCCCAGCACCCTCCGCAAGTGGTCGTTCTGGAATCGGCGATCCGGATCCAGCAGGTCCCGAAGCGCCGTGAACTCGCCGAAGCGGGGGTACGCGGCGGACAGCCGGGCGGCGTCCCGGGTGTGCACCTTGCCCCAGTGCGGCCGTCCCTCGTGCGCCGTGAAGATCCGCTCGGCGGCGGTGAAGTACGCCTGGTAGGGGGTGCCCCGGACCATGTGGACGGCGATGTAGGCGCTGTCGCGGCCGGACGCGGTGGAGAGTGTGATGTCGTCGGCGGGGGCCGTGCGGACCTCCACGGGGAAACTGATCCGCAGGGGTGAGCGGTCGACCATCGCCTTCAGCTCGCGCAGCGTGTCCACCAGGGCGGCGCGCGGGACGGCGTACTCCATCTCCACGAAGCGCACCCGGCGCGGAGACGTGAAGACCTTGTAGGGGATGTCGGTGTACGTGCGCGCGGACAGGGCGCGGCTGGACAGCCGCGCGATCGCGGGAACGGTCGCGGGCACGGCGCGGCCGGCCCAGTTGGCCGCCCGGAAGACGCCGTTGGAGAGGAACTCGTCCTCGTACCAGCCACGTGCCCGGCCCACCGGCCGCTCCGGGCCCGCGCTGCGGTTGTTGCGCTTGGTGTGGGTGTTGCCGGTGTGGGGGAACCAGTAGAACTCGAAGTGCTCGTTCTCCGCCCAGAGCTGGTCGAACTCGGCCAGGACCCGGTCGAGGCGCATCGGTTCCTCGCGGGCCGTGAGCAGGAAGAGGGGCTCCACGGCGAAGGTGACCGCGGTGACCACGCCCAGGGCCCCGAGGCCCGTGCGGGCCGCCGCGAAGACCTCGGGGTTGCGTTCGCGGGAGCAGGTGAGGACCGAGCCGTCGGCGGTGACCAGTTCCAGCGCCGTGATCTGGGCGGCGAGCGAACCCGACGTACGGCCGGTGCCGTGGGTGCCGGTGCCGGTCGCGCCGGACACCGTCTGCTCCATGATGTCGCCCATGTTGGTGAGCGACAGCCCCTCGCGCGCGAGCGCCACGTTGAGCCGCTTGAGCGGGGTGCCGGCCTGGACGGTGACCGTCATGGCCGCGCGGTCGACCGCGCGGATGCCGGTCAGCAGGTCCGGGCGGATCAGCACGCCGTCCGTCGCGGCGACGGCCGTGAAGGAGTGCCCGGTCCCGACGGCCTTCACGCGTAAACCGTCCTCGGCGGCCCGCCGCACGGCCGCGGAGACCTCCTCGGCACAGGCGGGCGTGACCTCCCGCGCCGGCCGGGCGGTGACGTTGCCCGCCCAGTTACGCCATGGGGTGCCGCTCGTGGTCGTCGTCCCGCTCGCCGTGCCGCTCATGGGTCTCCTCCCGCTGCGCAGCCGGCCTGCGCAGCCGGCGGTACCCGAGGAAACCGGCCGCGACCGCGACGGCCCCGGCGACGGCCGGAACCCCGTACCCGGCGTCCGCCCCGGCGGCGTCGATCACCCAGCCGGACACTCCGGAGCCGAGCGCGACTCCGACCAGCAGGCCCGTGCTCACCCAGGTCATGCCCTCGGTCAGTTGCGCGCGCGGTACGTGCTCCTCGACGAGAGCCATCGTCGTGATCATCGTGGGTGCGATGGCGAGGCCCGCGACGAAGAGCGCCACGGCCAGAAACGGCAGGTTCCCGACCAGTTGGAGGGGGATCATACTCACGGCCATCGCGCACACGCCCAGCAACCACCGGCGCGCGGGCGGCCCGGCGAAGCGCAGCAGCCCGAAAGCGACCCCCGCGAGGCAGGAGCCCGCCGCGTACAGGGCGAGGACGAGGCTCGCGGCGCCCTTCTGGCCCTGCTCCTCGGCGTAGGCCACGGTGACCACGTCGACCGCCCCGAAGATCGTCCCGGTCGCCACGAACGTGAACACCAGCACCTGCAGCCCGGGCGAGCGCAGGGCCGAGGGGGTGCGGCCGCCCGGCTCGCGCGGATGGGGCGCGGGCTCGGTGGCGCGCTGGGACGTCAGCCAGAAGACGCCGACCACGAGGAAGCAGGCGGCGAGCAGCGGCCCGGCCTCCGGGAACCACGCGGTGGACAGGCCGATGGAGATGATCGGCCCGAAGATGAAGCACACCTCGTCGACCACGGACTCGAACGAGTAGGCGGTGTGCAGCTGCGGGGTGCCGCGGTAGATGGCCGCCCAGCGCGCGCGGGTCATCGCCCCGAGGCTGGGCGTGCAGCCGACCGCCGCCGAGCACACGAAGAGCACCCAGTCCGGCCACCGGAAATGGGCGGCCAGCAGCAGCCCGGCCGCCGCGGTCAGGGTGATCAGCATGGCGGGGCGCAGCACCCGGCGCTGCCCGTACTGGTCCACCAGGCGGGAGACCTGCGGGCCGGCCACCGCGGAGGACAGCGCGATGGTCGCCGACAGCGCCCCGGCGAGGCCGTAACGGCCGGTGAGCTGGGAGATCATCGTCACCACACCGATGCCCATCATCGACAGCGGCATGCGGCCGAGGAACCCGGCGGTGGAGAAGGCCTTGGTGCCGGGGGCGGCGAACAGGGCGCGGTAGGGGCTTGGCACGGGGGTCTCCGGGTGGCTGCCGTGGGACGGGTGATCCCGGACGACGTGTCGGTAAGGCACGACTTGCGCCCATACAGCTTACAAGCTGTGGGCCGCGATCCCGGCTGTCGGTGGCGGGTGGCAGGATCGTAGACATGCCCGACGCAACTGACCCGACCCCGTACGACGCGCTGCTGCTCCTCTCCTTCGGAGGCCCCGAGGGACCCGACGACGTGGTCCCGTTCCTGGAGAACGTGACCCGTGGCCGAGGCATCCCCAAGGAACGCCTCAAGGAGGTCGGACAGCACTACTTCCTCTTCGGCGGGGTCAGCCCCATCAACGACCAGAACCGCGCCCTGCTCGACGCTCTGCGCAAGGACTTCGCCGAGCACGGCCTGGACCTGCCGGTCTACTGGGGCAACCGCAACTGGGCGCCGTACCTGACGGACACCCTGCGCGAGATGGTCGCCGACGGCCGCCGCCGCATCCTCGTCCTGGCCACCAGCGCGTACGCCTCGTACTCGGGCTGCCGCCAGTACCGGGAGAACCTGGCCGACTCCCTCGCCGTCCTGGAGGCGGAGGGCCTGGAGCTGCCGAGGATCGACAAGCTGCGGCACTACTTCAACCACCCGGGCTTCCTGGAGCCGATGATCGAGGGCGTCCTCGCGTCCCTCGCCGACCTCCCCGAGGACGTGCGGGACGGCGCCCACATCGCCTTCAGCACCCACTCGATCCCCGACTCCGCGGCGGACACCTCCGGTCCCGTCGAGGAGCACGGGGACGGCGGCGCGTACGTGCGGCAGCACCTGGACGTCGCCCGGCTGATCGCGGACGCCGTGCGCGAGCGGACGGGCGTCGACCACCCCTGGCAGCTCGTCTACCAGTCCCGTTCCGGCGCCCCGCACATCCCGTGGCTGGAGCCGGACATCTGCGACCACCTGGAGGAGCTGCACGGCGCCGGGGTCCCGGCCGTCGTGATGGCCCCCATCGGGTTCGTCTCGGACCACATGGAGGTCCTGTACGACCTCGACACGGAGGCCACGGCCAAGGCCGCGGAGCTGGGTCTGCCGGTGCGCCGCTCGGCCACCGTGGGCGCCGACCCGCGGTTCGCCGCCGCCATCCGTGACCTGGTCCTGGAGCGCGCCGCGGCGGAGAGCGCCCGTCCGGTGACCCCGTGCGCCCTCGGCGCCCTGGGCCCGAGCCACAACCTGTGCCCGGTGGGCTGCTGTCCGGCCCGCGCCCCGAAGCCCGCCGCCGCGGGCGCCGACAGCCCCTACGCGTGAGGAGTGCCGTGACCGACCAGTCGCAGCCGAACGGGCCGGCCGGCCCCCCGGCCGCCCTCAAGGCCGAACTCCTGGCGATCGCGCTCGACGCGGCGGCCCGCGCGGGCGCCTTCCTGCGGGACGGCCGGCCCGACGACCTGGGCGTGGCCGCCACCAAGTCCAGCGCCGTCGACGTCGTCACGGAGATGGACATCGCCTCCGAGAAGCTGATCACCTCTCTGCTGGCCGACCGCAGGCCGGACGACGGCGTGCTCGGCGAGGAGGGCGCCAGCGTCGAGGGCAGCAGCGGGGTCCAGTGGGTGATCGACCCGCTCGACGGCACCGTGAACTACCTGTACGGGCTGCCCAGCTGGGCGGTGTCCATCGCGGCCAGGGTGCACGGCGAGACGGTCGTCGGGGTGGTCCACGCCCCCCTGCGCGGCGAGACCTGGCGCGCGGTCCTGGGGGAGGGGGCGTTCCTCGACGACCGCCCCGTACGCGTGCGCCCCGCGCCCGACCTGGCCCTCGCCCTCGTCGGCACCGGTTTCGGCTACCTGGCCGAGCGCCGCGCCCGGCAGGCCGAGGTGGTCCGCGAGCTGATCCCGCAGGTCCGCGACATCCGGCGCGGCGGCTCGGCCGCGATCGACCTGTGCGACGTGGCGACGGGCCGTCTCGACGCGTACTACGAGCGCGGACTGCACCCCTGGGACTACGCGGCGGGCGACCTCATCGCCCGGGAGGCGGGCGCCCTGACCGGTGGACGCCCCGGAGAGGCCCTCTCGAGCGAGCTGACGGTCGCGGCCCCACCCGGCCTCTTCGAGCCCCTCCAGGCCCGCCTGGAGGCACTGGGGGCCTGGCACGACTGACGGGCTCGCCCGACGCCAGGGCGCCCCAGAGCGCCCCAGGGCGAGTGACTCGACACGGGCTCAGGCGCCCCGGAGGCGAACCGAGCCACAAAAAAGCAGGGCCCCGCCTGGATCCGCCGGGGCCCTGCTCCTCGTGCCGGTCAGACGCCGGAAGCGCTGACCTCCACACCGTGTTCGGCGGCGAGGCGGTGCAGGTCGTCCAGTTCCGCCTCCTCGACCTCCGCGAGGAAGTCGTCGCCCGTCTCGCGAGCCCGGGTGAGGTCGGACTCGGTCGTCTTTATGCGCTGCAGAAGTCCTGTGGTGAAAGCGTCCATGCTGCGCCCCCTCGTCCTGGGTGGTGGGTCGATGGCACGGGGGTGTGCCGTTCGGAAGGGGCGATCACGTCTGTCGGTGGATGGCCGGCGCTGCCCTGACGGGCGGTGACGGTGCCGGACACCCACGCCCGCCCTGCGGAAGCGGATCGCGGCCGGGCCACGTTTCGATGCGGCACTGGCAGAGCGTGATCGCGGGGTGTAAACGGTCCTCCCCCCGCCGACTTCCGGGGAAACCTCGGCCGGACGAGAATTTCTCGCTCCCGCGACCTCGGCCGATCCCTCCCACCCGGTTCCCTTCACCCCGGCTTACCGCCGACTTATGACCGAAAAGGGCAGGATGGAGGCACTGACCCCAGGAAGAACCCTGCCCGCGTGCGGTGAAGTGCCGCGTGGGCGGACAGAGGAAGGACAAGGGACGTGCGCGTACTCGTCGTCGAGGACGAGCAACTGCTCGCCGATGCGGTGGCCACCGGACTGCGCCGGGAGGCCATGGCCGTCGACGTCGTGTACGACGGTGCGGCCGCCTTGGAGCGCATCGGCGTGAACGACTACGACGTGGTCGTCCTCGACCGCGACCTGCCCCTCGTGCACGGCGACGACGTCTGCCGCCGGATCGTCGAACTGGGCATGGCCACGCGCGTGCTGATGCTCACCGCGTCCGGCGACGTCAGCGACCGGGTCGAGGGCCTGGAGATCGGCGCCGACGACTACCTCCCCAAACCCTTCGCGTTCAGCGAGCTCATCGCGCGCGTGCGGGCCCTCGGACGGCGTACGAGCGTGCCGCTGCCGCCCGTCCTGGAGCGTGCCGGCATCAAGCTGGATCCCAACCGCCGCGAGGTCTTCCGCGACGGCAAGGAGGTGCAGCTGGCGCCCAAGGAGTTCGCCGTCCTGGAGGTGCTGATGCGCAGCGAGGGTGCCGTCGTCTCGGCCGAGCAGCTGCTGGAGAAGGCCTGGGACGAGAACACGGACCCGTTCACCAACGTCGTACGCGTCACCGTGATGACCCTGCGCCGCAAGCTGGGCGAGCCCCCGGTCATCGTCACCGTGCCCGGCTCCGGCTACCGGATCTGATTCCCGATGGCAGCCACACCCGCACCTCCCCGGACGCCGCCCAAGCCCACCTGGGACCCCCGCAGGCCGGACCCGCCGTACCCGTGGCTGCGCCCGACCATCCGGATAAGGCTCACCCTGCTGTACGGCGGCATGTTCCTGATCGCCGGCATCCTGCTGCTGTCGATCATCTACCTGCTGGCCGCCCAGGCGCTGAGCGTGGGCAGCGAGCTGCCCTTCAAGATCGTCGAAGGCAAGGTCACCAGCGACATCTGCAACCTGCCCGACCAGGCCTCGCCCAGCGCGTTCAACAGCGCCATGAGCGACTGCGTCAACCAGCAGCGCCAGCACGCCCTGGACAACTTGCTCAGCCGCTCCCTGCTGGCCCTGCTCGGCCTCGCCGTGATCGCGTTCGCCTTCGGGTACGCGATGGCCGGCCGGGTGCTCTCCCCACTCGGCAGGATCACCCGCACCGCGCGCGCGGTGGCGGGCTCCGATCTGTCCCGCCGGATCGAGCTGGACGGCCCGGACGACGAGCTCAAGGAGCTGGCGGACACCTTCGACGACATGCTGGCCCGGCTGCAGCGGGCCTTCACCGCCCAGCAGCGCTTCGTCGGCAACGCCTCGCACGAGCTCAGGACACCGCTCGCGATCAACCGGACCCTGCTGGAGGTCCACCTGTCCGATCCGGGCGCGCCCGTGGAACTGCAACAGCTCGGCAAGACGCTGCTCGCCACCAACGAGCGCAGCGAGGAACTGGTGGAGGGCCTGCTGCTGCTCGCCCGCAGCGACAACCAGATAGTCGAGCGCAAGCCCGTGGACCTCGCGGAGGTCGCCTCGCAGGCCATCGACCAGGCGCGCGCCGAGGCGGACGCCAAGGGCGTGGAGTTCCGCGTGAGCCTGGCTCCCGCGGTCGTCCAGGGCAATGGCGTCCTGCTGGAGCGCATCGCGCTGAACCTCGTGCAGAACGCGGTCCGGTACAACGTGCCGCGCGAGGAGGGCCCGCGCGAATCGCTCCTGACCAAGGACGAGGACCCGGCCCCGGAGACCGGCCGCGCGGGCGGCTGGGTGGAGGTCACCGCCCAGCTCCAGCACGGTCAGGCGGTCCTGACGGTGGTGAACACGGGCCCCGTGGTGCCGGCGTACGAGATCGACAACCTCTTCGAGCCGTTCCGGCGACTGAGGACGGAACGCACGGGCAGTGACAAGGGGGTGGGCCTCGGCCTGTCGATCGTCCGGTCGGTGGCCCGCGCGCACGGCGGCCACATCGCCGCGCAGCCCCGTGACGGAGGGGGACTGGTGATGCGCGTCACGCTGCCGACCTGAGATGCGCGCGCCCGTGCCGATCTGAGATCATGCCCGCCAACATCGGAGGATGTTCGCTTTGCGCGGAATTTTCCGGTGACGGCACCTCAGTACCCGTGTGTGATCGATCACAGGGCCGATTTTCCGGCCATCTACTCTCTGTGATCATGCGACCTGTCGGAAAGTCGGGAAAATCCGGGTTTTCGGGGGTCTTGATCACGGGAAGTACACGGTGGGACGCCTTTGGCGTGCGGCCTACAGACCGTGTACGGTCCCCTTCGCCATCCAAGCCGATCACTCTTGAGGGGTCCGGTTGGGTGTCGATTGAGTAACAGACCTTGATGTGAGGCAAAATCTCCGCCTCAGGTCGGGCACAAGTCCGGCCTCTCACGCGTTACGTGCGCTGGAGACACCGCAGACACCCAGAGGGGGAGAGCGACATGGCAACGGATTACGACACCCCACGCAAGACCGACGACGACGTCGACTCGGACAGCCTTGAAGAACTCAAGGCCCGCCGGAACGACAAGTCCACCTCGGCCGTCGACGTAGACGAGTTCGAGGCAGCCGAGGGCCTGGAGCTGCCCGGCGCCGACCTCTCGAACGAGGAGCTGGCCGTCCGGGTGCTGCCCAAGCAGCAGGACGAGTTCACGTGCATGAGCTGCTTCCTGGTGCACCACCGCAGCCAGCTGGCCCGTGAGAAGAACGGTCAGCCGATCTGCCGCGACTGCGACTGAGGCAGGGTCGGCCGTGACTGGCTCGACCCCTCCTTGGAAGCGCCGCTCCCGCCAGGGGGCGGACGAAGGGCCGCAGGACGGCTCTCGCGGTGTGCGTGACGACGAGCGAGGCTCCCCCGACCCCGGGGTGGCCTCGCTCGAACGTACCGCTGGTGCTACGTCGGGGGGCTCCGGGCACCCGCACACCATGGAGAACACACACAGCGGAAACGATCAGCCGGGCCTCCCGGTCCCGGCGGACTCTTCGAAGCCCCCTGCCGCACGCCGCGTGGCGGCCGTCGGCAGCGGGCTGAAGGAAGGACTGAAGAACGGCGCCGGCAAGGGCCGCGGCCGGGCCAGAGCCGGCCTGGCGTTCCTCGCCGACCGACTGATCGAGACGGCCCCGCGCATCCCCGTACGGGACCTCGCGACCCTGCGCCGGCAGTTCCCGGACCTCGGGCCCGAGGAGCTCGCCGACAAGCTGGTCGCCGGAGCGGCCAACGCCTCGTCCGCGGTGGGGGCCGGCATCGGGGCGGTGGCCATGATGCCGGTGCCGCCGGCGATGCCCACCGAGCTGGCCGCCGAGATCACCGGCGTCGCCGCGATCGAGCTGAAGCTGATCGCCGAACTGCACGAGGTCTACGGGCAGCGGCCGCCGGGAAACCTCAAGGAACGCAGCACCGCCTACCTCGGCTCCTGGTCCGGGGAGCGCGGCATCGACGTGACCAGGCCCGCGTCCTTCAACGCGGCGCTCGGCAGTCAGATGAAGCGGGAGCTGCGGCAGCAGATCATGAAGCGCATGGTGCGCAACCTGCCGAACCTGATGCCCTTCATGGTGGGCGCGGCGGTCGGTGCGGTGATGAACCGGCGCGACACCAAGCACCTCGCCGAGCGCATCCGCAAGGACCTGCGCAAGAGGCAGGTGCCGTGGGAGACGCTGGGCGAGCTGCCGCCGCTGGAGGAGCCGGCGGACGCCCTGGAGCTGGACGGGCCGCAGAAGAAGCCGGGCCGCTGGGGAGGGTTCCGCAAGGCTTCCGGCTGAGAGCCGCCGAGAGCCTGTGCCATGTCCCCGGCGGGCGTCCCGAGCCGTCGGGAGCCGTCGCTCCCGGCGGGCTCACACGCCGGTGCGCGCGGCCTCCAGGGCCGCCGCCAGACGCTCCGGCTCCCTCGTCGACAGGTACAGGTACGGGGTCGGGTCCTCGGGGTCGGTGACCGGGACGCGGACCGCCGTGGGCACGTACGCGCGCAGCAGCATGAACGCGCGCGGGTCGGCCTTGTGCAGGCGCCAGGCGCGGGCCTCGGCGGGATCCAGCACCTCGGCCTCCCCCAGCGCCGACACCGGCAGCGTCGCCTCGCCCGCGACCAGGACGTCCCCGACCACGCGGATGCGTACGGAGCCGTACGAACTGGCCGCGACCGCGGCGACCGCGGTGCCGCCGGCCAGACCGCCCAGCATGGGCAGCACGCCGAAGGGCAGCAGGACCAGCGCCATGGAGACCCCGACCAGGACGGAGATCAGCCACCAGGTGCGGGGAGCGGTGAGACGTTCTTCGTACGGCGACGCGGAGAGCTGCATGAGGCCTAGCTTGGCACGGTGCCGGACCACCCCCCGCGCGCGGGTAAGGTCTGCGCCTGTGAGTGGTACTTCCGCGGCCCTGACCCCGCCGGCCGACGCCCGGCCGCCGGTGCGGCACCCCGACGCCCCCGCCCCCGGCGAGCCGCTCGGCGCGCACTACGACCAGTGCTTCGGCTGCGGGGGCGGACAGCCGCACGGGCTGCACCTGGAGGCCAGGGCCGGCGAGGGCGTCTCCCTCACCGCCGAGTTCACCGTGCACTCCGCCCACCAGGGCGCTCCCGGCCTCGCCCACGGCGGCGTCCTCGCGAGCGCGCTCGACGAGGCCCTGGGCTCGCTCAACTGGCTGCTGCGCCTCATCGCCGTGACCGGACGGCTGGAGACCGACTTCCTGCTGCCGGTGCCGGTCGGCACCACCCTCCACCTGGCGGCCGAGGTCACCGCGGTGGCCGGACGGAAGATCTACGCCAGGGCCACCGGGCGCATGGGCGGCCCCGACGGCACCGTGGCGGTGCGCGCCGACGCCCTCTTCATCGAGGTCAAGGTCGACCACTTCGTGGAGAACGGCCGCCCGGCGGAGATCGAGGCGGCCATGAGCGACCCCGACCAGGTCCGCCGCGCCCGCGCCTTCGAGGTGAACCCGTGAGCCGTACGCCCGTGGAGGTGCTCGTCCGGCGCGTCGACCCCGACGTACCGCTCCCCGCGTACGCCCACCCCGGGGACGCCGGTGCCGATCTCCGTACGACCGAGGCGCGGGTGCTCGCGCCGGGGGAGCGGGCGGTGCTGCCCACGGGGGTGGCGATCGCCCTGCCCGAGGGGTACGCGGCCTTCGTGCACCCGCGCTCCGGGCTCGCCGCCCGCTGCGGTGTCGCCCTCGTGAATGCCCCGGGGACGGTCGATGCCGGGTACCGTGGGGAGATCAAGGTGATCGTGGTGAATCTCGATCCGCACGAGCCGGTGCGGTTCGAGCGCTTCGACCGGATCGCCCAGCTGGTCGTCCAGCAGGTCGAGAAGGTGCGCTTCCAGGAGGCGGCGGAGCTTCCCGGCTCGGCGCGGGCCGAAGGGGGCTTCGGGTCCACCGGCGGTCATGCCGCGGTGGGCGGCACAGCGGGTGGGAATCGATACGCTTCGGTCGTATCCGACCGGGAAGGACAGTGACGTGTTCGGACGTCGCAAGAAGAAGGGCTCCGCCGAGGACGCGGCGGACGCGGCGAGCGAGGCCGAGCAGGTCGTCGACGGCGGCGGCGCCGAGGCGGCGGACGGGGCCGGGAGGGAGCGCGTGCGCCTGGAGCCCGAGCCCCGCCCCGACGGACCCTGGGACGGCACCGAGGTGCGCGATCCCGGCGAGGGCCGGGTGGATCTCGGCGGCCTCTTCGTCCCCGGGGTCGACGGCATGGAACTGCGGGTGGAGGTCGCCGGTGACGCGATCGTCGCGGCGACCGTCGTCCTGAGGGAGAGCGCCATCCAGCTGCAGGCCTTCGCCGCGCCCAAGCGCGAGGGCATCTGGGGCGAGGTGCGCGAGGAGATCGCCACCGGCATCACCCAGCAGGGCGGTGTCATCGAGGAGGTCGAGGGCCCGCTGGGCTGGGAGCTGCGGGCCCAGGTGCCGGTGCAGCTGCCGGACGGCACGGGCGGCTTCCAGGTCGTGCGCTTCGTCGGCGTGGACGGGCCGCGCTGGTTCCTGCGCGGTGTCATCTCCGGCCGGGGTGCCGTGGAGCCGGGGACCGCGGGCCTGCTGGAGCAGATCTTCCGTGACACGGTCGTCGTCCGCGGGGAGGGCCCGATGGCCCCCCGCGACCCGATCGTCCTGAAGCTGCCGAACGACGCGCAGATGGTGCCCGAGGGCGTCCAGCAGGAGGAGCAGGGCTCCCGCTTCGCCGGCGGCATGGGCCAGCTGCAGCGCGGACCGGAGATCACGGAGGTCCGCTAGTACGCGCACGCCGCGCACCGCACCGCCGCACGGGCCGTACCCCTCCGAGGGGTGCGGCCCGGCGTTCGTCCGCGGTCCCGCCCGCCGGGCCACTGATCGGCGGGGTGGCCGGTGACCGTGGCTTCGCGGTCCAGTCGTTCGGGATCGTCCCCGTCCTCACGGCCGCCGAGAACGTGGGCGTGCCCCTGCGGCTGCGCCGCGGGGAGCCCCGCGCGCGAGGAGCGCGTCGAACTGCTGCTGTCCCTGGTGGGCCTCGCCGACCACGCGCCGTAGCGGCCCGGCGAGCTGTCCGGCGGCCGGCAGCAGGGGGGCCCCGAGCCGTTCTGGCACTGGGGGAGTGTGGCCATCGCCCGCGCGCTCGCCGACACCCCCTCGCTCCTCATCGCCGACGAGCCCACCGGCCGGATCGACGCGGAGACCGGCCCCGCCGTCATGGAACTGCTGCGCGCCGTCGTCCGCGGCGAGCACGTCACCGCGCTGGTCGCCACCCACGACACCGCCCTCCTCGACCTCGCCGACCGGGTGCTGGAGCCGCGGGGCGGAGAGCTCGCGAGCGGCTGAGGCGCGGCGCGCCGACCCGCCGCGTCAGAGTCGCGTCAAGGACGGCTCCCGGCCGTCCCCCGCCCGCGTCCGCCGCGATTCCTGGCCGTAGGGTCGACGCTGCGTACACAAGGGTGACGGGAAGACAATGGGGCCATGGCACGCGGCACGCTACGGATCTACCTCGGTGCGGCACCGGGCGTCGGCAAGACCTACGCCATGCTCTCCGAGGCCCACCGCCGCGTGGAGCGGGGCACCGACTGCGTCGTCGCCTTCGTGGAGGACCACGGCAGGCCGCGCACGGAGGTGCTGCTGCACGGCCTGGAACAGGTGGAGCGCAAGGAGATCGGGTACCGGGACACCGTCTTCACCGAGATGGACGTCGACGCCGTGCTGCGCCGCGCCCCCGCCGTCGCCCTGGTGGACGAACTCGCCCACACCAACGTCCCCGGCTCCCGCAACGAGAAGCGCTGGCAGGACGTGGAGGAGCTGCTCGCCGCGGGCATCGACGTCATCTCCACGGTCAACATCCAGCACCTGGAGTCCCTCGGCGACGTCGTCGAGTCGATAACGGGAGTACGGCAGCGGGAGACCGTCCCCGACGAGACGGTGCGCCGGGCCGACCAGGTCGAGCTCGTCGACATGTCGCCCCAGGCGCTGCGCCGCCGCATGGCGCACGGCAACGTCTACCAGCCCGACAAGATCGACGCGGCCCTCTCCAACTACTTCCGCCCCGGCAACCTCACCGCCCTGCGCGAGCTGGCGCTGCTGTGGGTGGCCGACCGGGCCGACGAGTACCTCACCGAGTACCGCAGCCGGCACCGGGTGTCGAAGATCTGGGGTTCCCGGGAACGCATCGTGGTCGGCCTGACCGGCGGCCCCGAGGGGCGCACGCTGATCCGGCGGGCCGCCCGGCTGGCCGAGAAGGGCGCGGGCGGTGAGGTCATGGCCGTGTACATCGCCCGCAGCGACGGGCTGACCTCCGCCTCGCCCAAGGAACTGGCCGTCCAGCGCACCCTGGTCGAGAACCTCGGCGGCACCTTCCACCACGTGATCGGCGACGACATCCCGGCCGCGCTGCTCGACTTCGCGCGCGGCGCCAACGCCACCCAGATCGTGCTCGGTTCCTCACGCCGCAAGACGTGGCAGTACGTGTTCGGGCCCGGCGTCGGCACCACGGTCGCCCGCGACTCGGGACCCGACCTCGATGTCCACATCGTCACCCACGAGGAGGTCGCCCGGGGCCGCGGCCTGCCCGTCGCCCGGGGCGCGCGGCTCGGCCGGTCCCGCATCCTGTCGGGCTGGCTCGTCGGCGTGCTCGGCCCGCTGCTGCTCACGCTGCTGCTGAGCACCGTCGACCTCGGCCTCGCCAACGACATGCTGCTGTTCCTGGCGCTGACCGTGGCGGCGGCCCTGCTCGGCGGACTGCTGCCGGCCATCGCGTCGGCGGCCTTCGGGACGTTCCTGCTGAACTACTTCTACACGCCGCCCCTGTACCAGTTCACCATCGCCGACCCCAAGAACATCGTCGCCATCGCGATCTTCGTCGGGGTCGGCGTCTCGGTGGCCTCGGTGGTGGACCTGGCCGCCCGGCGCACCCACCAGGCGGCCCGGCTGCGCGCCGAGGCGGAGATCCTCTCCTTCCTCGCGGGCAGCGTGCTGCGCGGCGAGAGCAGCCTGGAGGCGCTCCTGGAGCGGGTGCGGGAGACCTTCGCCATGGACTCGGTGGCGCTGCTGGAGCGTACGGGCGACCGCGACCCGTGGACCTGCGCGGGGCGCGCGGGCGCCCGGGGCCCCGTCGAGCGGCCCGAGGACGCGGACGTGGACGTGCCGGTCGGCGACCACATGGCGCTGGCCCTGTCCGGGCGCGTGCTGCCCGCCTCCGACCGCCGGGTCCTCGGCGCGTTCGCCGCCCAGGCCGCCGTTGTCCTGGAACGCCGGCGCCTGCGCCACGAGGCCGAGCGGGCCCGCGCCCTGGACGAGGGCAACCGCATCCGCACCGCGCTGCTCGCCGCCGTCAGCCACGACCTGCGCACCCCGCTGGCCGCGATCAAGGCCGCGGTGTCCTCCCTGCGCTCCGACGACGTGGACTGGTCCGAGGAGGACCAGGCCGAGCTGCTGGCGGCCATCGAGGAGGGCGCCGACCGGCTCGACCACCTCGTGGGCAACCTCCTGGACATGTCCCGCCTGCAGACCGGCACCGTCACCCCGCTGATCCGCGGCACGGACCTCGACGAGGTGGTGCCGATGGCGCTCGGCGGGGTCCCCGAGGACAGCGTGGACCTGGACGTGCCCGAGACGCTGCCCATGGTCGCCGTGGACGCCGGGCTGCTGGAGCGGGCGGTCGCCAACGTCGTCGAGAACGCCGTCAAGTACAGCCCCGCCGGCCGGCGCGTCCTGGTCGCCGCCAGCGCGCACGCGGGGCGCGTGGAGCTGCGCGTGGTCGACCGCGGCCCCGGCGTCCCCGACGAGGCCAAGGAGCGCATCTTCGCGCCCTTCCAGCGCCACGGCGACGCCCCGCGCGGCGCGGGCGTCGGCCTCGGCCTCGCAGTGGCACGCGGCTTCGCCGAGGCGATGGACGGCACGCTCAACGCCGAGGACACCCCGGGCGGCGGACTCACCATGGTGCTCACCCTCCGCACGGTGAACGGCCCGGGCGCCCCCGCCCGGGCAGCAGAAGAGATACCGGAAAGGCAGGCAGCCTCATGACCAGGGTGCTCGTGGTCGACGACGAGCCGCAGATCGTCCGTGCCCTCGTGATCAACCTGAAGGCACGCACGTACGAGGTCGACTCGGCGCCCGACGGCGCCACCGCGCTCCGGCTCGCCGCCGACCGCCACCCCGACGTCGTCGTCCTCGACCTCGGCCTGCCCGACATGGACGGCGTCGACGTGATCAGAGGCCTGCGCGGCTGGAGCCGGGTGCCGATCCTGGTGCTCTCCGCGCGCCACTCCTCCGACGAGAAGGTCCAGGCACTCGACGCGGGCGCCGACGACTACGTCACCAAACCCTTCGGTATGGACGAGCTGCTGGCCCGGCTGCGCGCCGCGGTCCGCCGGGCCGAGCCCACCGAGGCCGCCGGGGGCGGCGAGGAGGACCTGGTGGAGACGGAGGGGTTCACCGTCGACCTCGCCGCGAAGAAGGTCAACCGGGGCGGCAAGGACGTCCGGCTGACACCCACCGAGTGGCACCTGCTGGAGGTGCTGGTGCACCACCCCGGCCGCCTGGTCAGCCAGAAACAGCTGCTCCAGGAGGTGTGGGGGCCCTCGTACGGGACGGAGACCAACTACCTGCGGGTCTACATGGCCCAGCTGCGCCGGAAGCTGGAGGCCGATCCGTCGCACCCGCGGCACTTCATCACCGAACCGGGGATGGGGTACCGGTTCGAGCGCTAGCGCTTCCGGCCCGCGGGGGCGTACGACGCACGGAGGAGTGCACGTGGGCGCAGGCGCGGAACCGGCGGGGACGGCCCCCGGTACGCTTTCGGTATGAGCCCTGTTCCTCGCCCCGAAAAGCCGACGGGCCGGTTCCGTCGCATGCTCGGCCGGCTCTCCTCCTCCCAGGAGGACCTGGAGTCGGAGGAGCTGCGGGAGGACACGGAGACGGCGGGCTGCACCCGCATCGACGACTGCCGGGACCGTGAGATCGTTACCGTCACGGGTACCCTGCGCACGGTCACCCTGCGCCCGCGGGCCGGAGTGCCGGCCCTGGAGGCCGAACTGTTCGACGGTTCGGCCGCCCTCGACGTGGTGTGGCTCGGCAGACGTTCCATCATCGGGATAGAACCGGGACGCAAAGTGATCGCATCCGGCCGGATCTCGATGAGCCGGGGCCGTAGGGTGCTGTTCAATCCGAAGTACGAACTCAGACCGCTCGGACGGGAGTAGCCGGTGACGTCGCTCGACAAGCCGACCGAGGCCGCAGCCGAAACGCAGCAGGACCGGCACGACGCCAAGGCGGTGACGGAGGCCGCGCTGTTCGAGGCGTTCGGCGGCGTCCGGGGCATGGTCGAGACCGTGCTGCCCGGGCTGCTCTTCGTCACGATCTACACCATCAACAAGGACCTGCACGCCTCGGCCATCGCGGCCCTCGCCGTGTCGCTGGTCCTGGTCGTGGTGCGCCTGGTCATGAAGGACACCGTCAAGCACGCCTTCAGCGGTGTCTTCGGGGTCGCCTTCGGCGTCGTCTTCGCGATGATGACCGGCAACGCTAAGGACTTCTACCTGCCGGGCATGCTCTACACGCTCGGTCTCGGCCTCGCCTACATCATCACGACGCTCGCCGGCGTGCCCCTGATCGGGCTGGTCCTCGGCCCGGTCTTCAAGGAGAACCTCTCCTGGCGCACCCGCAACCCCGGCCGCAAGAAGGCGTACGCGAAGGCCAGCTACGCCTGGGGCGCGATCCTGCTCGGCAAGTGCGCGATCCTCTTCCCGCTGTACTGGTGGGCCGACACCACCCAGCTCGGCTGGGTCCTCGTCGCGCTGAAGATCCCGCCGTTCCTGCTGGCCGTCTGGCTGACCTGGGTGTTCCTGGCCAAGGCGCCCGCTCCGATCGACGTCTTCGCCGAGATGGAGGCCGCGGAGCTCGCGGAGAAGGAGCGCCGGGCCGCGTCGTCCGGGGCCGTCGACGAGGAGCGGGGCGCCGCGGGCCGGCACCGCCGCGAGTCGTAGGGCCGCGACCGTCACGTACACGAAGTGGGGGCGCCCCGGGATCCCGGGG